>CADBOE010000140.1 GCA_902796205.1 uncultured Ruminococcus sp.
CCCGTTGCACCTTCGCGGAGACAGGGTCGAAATCGGGGTCTGTCCCCGGGTAAACAAAATTTGCAACCAGGGTCTGTCCCCGGTTGCACCGTTAGCATGTTCCAGTTGCACCCCCGTTACATCATATCCCCCCGCTGCATGAACATTTTTGCATTAATGCAGGAGTTGTTATATAATTGAGCGCGCCGGGCGAGGCAAAAATCATTGAATCCTGCGCCGGGGCCGGTCTGCTGCAAAAGTAATTAAAAAACGCCCGAGGCGTTGACAACGGATATAAATACAACGGAGACAAACATAATGGAAAGCATCACTGCAAGAATGCCATGGGCGCCATACGTGGGCGAATTGCCGCTGACACTCGATTATTACGAAGGCTCGATGTACGGGCTGCTGAGCGAAACAGCGGAAAAATACCCGGATAATGTAGCGTTCGATTTCATGGGCAAATCCGTTAAATACAAAAAAATGCTCGAAAACATCGACCGCTGTGCCGCCGCGCTGAAAAAAATCGGCGTAAAGGAAAAAGATCGCGTCACGGTTGCGCTGCCGAATTGTCCTCAGGCCATCTACGTTTTCTATGCGATCAACGCCGTTGGCGCCGTTGCAAACATGATTCACCCGCTTTCCGCCGAAAAAGAGATCGAATTCTATCTGAACGCGTCGAAAAGCGAGGTCGCGGTGACTCTCGATCAATTTTATCCAAAATTCGCTTCGATCATACAGAATACCGCCGTAAACCGTCTGGTGATAGCAAGAATCAAGGACGAGCTCCCCGCCGCGGCAAAAATTGTCTATTCTCTCACGCAGGGAAAAAAGTTGCCGGCCGTTCCCGACGACGGACTTGTCATCCGGTGGAAGAAATTCATTTCCGGCACGCAACCGGTTCCAAGGGAGCGGCAAGCCGACGACACGACGGATTATTCCGGGACAACAGCCTCCCCGGAAGCCCCGCTCAGCGCCCGGCAAAAACGATCCGCGGATCCCGCCGTCATACTTTACTCCGGCGGAACGACCGGAACAACAAAGGGCATCGTCCTCACAAACAAAAATTTCAACGCTCTCGCCGATCAGGTGCTTGCCGCAAACCCGATGTTCATGCCCGGCGACAGGATGCTGGCCGCGATGCCGCTCTTCCACGGATTCGGGCTCGGCGTATGCATCCATACGATGCTCGCCAGAGGCGGCAGATGCGTCCTCGTCCCGAGATTCACCCCGAAAACGTACGGCAAATTGATCACAAAATACAGATGCAACTTCATTGCCGGCGTACCGACGCTCTACGAAGCGCTGCTCCGGCTGCCGACAATGAAAAATGCCGATCTGAGCTCACTCAAAGGCGTTTTTTCCGGCGGAGACTCCCTCTCCGTCGAGCTCAAAAAGAAACTTGACCGCTTCCTTGAAGAGCATCACGCAAAAATCAGGGTCCGAGAAGGATACGGCACTACCGAAACGGTCACGGCATGCTGCCTCACGCCGCCGCACATGTCGAAGGAAGGAAGCATCGGCCTCCCGTTCCCTGACACGTACATCAAAATAGTCGAGCCGGGCACGGAACGCGAACTACCGTACGGAGAAGAAGGCGAGATCCTTCTCGCAGGTCCGACTGTCATGAAGGAATACATGGACAATCCGGAAGAAACGGCGGCAACCCTCCGCAGGCACGCGGACGGACTCACGTGGGTCTACACGGGAGATCTGGGAACAATGGACGACCAGGGCTTCATCTATTTCCGCGGAAGGGCCAAGCGCATGATCGTCACGTCCGGCTACAACGTTTATCCGGGCCAGCTCGAAAACGTGCTCGACGCACATCCGCTCGTCCAGATGAGCTGCGTTATCGGCGTGCCGGATCCGGTCAGAATCCAGAAAGTAAAAGCGTTCGTAAAACTTGCTCCCGGCGCGGGTGAAACGGATCAGGCAAAATCGGAGATCAGGCAGAAGCTGATGGATTATTGCCGGAAGAATATTGCCCGCTACGCGCTTCCGTACGATATCGAATTCCGCGACGATATGCCGAAAACGCTCGTCGGGAAGGTTGCGTACAGGAAACTGGAAGAAGAGGAGCTGGCGAAAACGTCAACAGGCAGATCAGGCGGCACTATCGCGGACGGGCAGGCTGCCGTCAACGCGTCTGAGCAGGCTGCCGGCAACGCGCCTGAGCAGGCTGCGTCTGTGAAATCGCCGGAGGCCGGTCAAACGCACGGAGGAAGTAAATGAGGCCGCGAAGCAAAAAGCATTTCAGCGAAAGATACGAACGCGTAAGCCCGCTGCTTGTGGACGAACCGCGCGATCTCAGGGGCAGATGGCTCAGCCTTTTCGGCGAGAACACATCAGGAGTTCATCTGGAAATCGGCTGCGGGAAGGGTTCTTTCATTGCCGGCACCGCGAAATCAAATCCCGGGATCGGCTTCGTGGCCATGGAGGTCGTGCCGACGGTAATATTGATGGCAATGGAAAAAGTTTTCGACGACCCGCTTCTCGGAAACGGCGGCGCGGGCGGCAACGTCCGGTTTGTCTGCGGAGACGCCCGTATGCTTGACGAATTTTTCGCGCCCGGAGAGCTCGACGAGATCTATCTCAATTTTTCCGATCCGTGGCCGCGTCCGAAACATTTCAAAAACCGCCTCACCCACCCTGCTTTTCTCGAAAAATACAGCCGTATTCTGAAGCCCGGCGGCATCATTCGTCAAAAAACGGACAACCTGCCTCTTTTTGAATATTCTGTTGCCAACATGGAAAAGCTTGGATTCGAGGTTACCGTGCTCGATCGCGCTCCGGAGGACAACGTCATGACGGAATATGAGGCGAGATTTACGGGAATGGGACTTCCGATATACAGATTGGTCGCGGTCAATCACGCTCCGGGCAGTCTTTCCTGAGGCGGAGCAGGCGGCACGGGCAACGTCCGCATTTTCTGCGGCAGCGCGGTCAACGTTATAAAGGCGATGGAGATGTAAAAGCAATAAAAACCGCCAAAACTATACAAGCTATACAAGCCGCAAATGCTGCAAATGCCGCAAAAGCAAAAAATCAAAAAAACTATGAAGACTATATTGAGGCAAGCACGCCGTAAGCCGGGTTCTGTCGTGGATGGTCATCTATCTGCGGCAACGCGTTACCGCGCGCCTTAAGCCACCTCCGGGACTGTCGGGCAAACATTGCGTCCCTTGTGCGGTGTTGCTCCGGATGGGGTTTACACAGCCCGCGTTGTTACCAACGCGGCGGTGAGCTCTTACCTCGCCTTTTCATCCTTACCCGCATTTCCTCCGGAAGCGCGGGCGGTTGTTTTCTGTTGCACTTTCCTTGAAGTCACCTTCACCGGCCGTTAGCCGGCATCCTGCCCTGTGGAGCCCGGACTTTCCTCAGGCACGTCCTTTCGTCGTGTACCCGCGACCATCAGGCGTACTTGCGAAGCGGATTATAGCACATCAGATTCTTTGCGGCAACCCGGCAACCGGGGACAGACCCCCGTTTTGTCCCTGCCAAAAGCCTACCGGCAACCGGGGACAGACCCCGGTTTTGGGCC
>CADBOE010000141.1 GCA_902796205.1 uncultured Ruminococcus sp.
CGCGTGTTTTCGCACGTTTTCAGCGTTTTCCGGAGGTGCCGCCTTCCACTTAGAAGAACGGATTTCGAGTCAGCCCCGTTATGACCACTTCGATACCTCTCCGTATGATATTTTCCGCATCCGTTACCGGTACCTGCGGGAGCATTCATTTTCCGTCACACCAATATTGCGGGATTCGCAAACAAGGCTCGTGCGGCGAACGCGAGTCGTATTATACCATTACCCTTTCGTCCGGTCAAGGTGAAAATTTCCGCCGCAAATTTCCGCGCGCAAATTATTCTGCGAGTCCGAAATGCGTTCCGAAAATCGTGCCGGAAGCGTCCCGAAAAAGAGCGAAAAGCCGCCGGCAGAAACGCCGGAAAACGTCAGAAACGGCATTGCCGAAAACGTCGGAACCGCCGAGAGCGGCAAAACTGGAAGTACGAAAGCGGAAACGCCCGTACCGGTTTTCCGTGCACGGGCGATCCGCCGTTTATCTTTTGTCACGTAAGAGCGTCAGAGCGCCGTTTCATTCCCGCCGGCAGCCAAAGCCGCTTTGAAACTCATGTCCTCTCCCGGATCAGCCGGTCCTTCCCTTCCGGCTGCCCGACAATTCGTTCAACTTACCTCCCGTTATTTACCGGCGTCCGCCCCAGCCACCCGGATTGCCGCCCGGGCCCATTCCGCCTCCGCCCATCATCTGATTCTGGAGCGAAGTCGTCTGAGTGCCGTTTACTATAAGCGTGCCGCCGGAGTATTTTCCTGTTCCGTCGTAATCGAACGGAGACCGGGCCGTGATGTTGACGTAACCACCGTTGATGTACAGATTGCCGTTTGAATCGATCGCATCCGTATCTCCCGCGCCCATTATTATAGTCAGGCTGCCTCCGTTGATCTCAGCCACCGGAGTGGAAATATTGGATTTTTTCGCCGCGTTGACGCCGTCGTCGCTCGCGGTAATATTTACTGTGCCGCCGTTCAGCTGGATATACGTTCCTTCGATCCCCTCGCCTGCGTTGACGGTGATCTCGCCGCCGTCGATCTGGACGCAGGTGGTGGCGTGGATGCCGTCGTCGCCCGAGGTTACGTTCAGGGTGCCGCCGCAGACGTAAATGAATCCGACCGAGTTGTCCTCGTCATATTCCGCGTGAAGGCCGTCCTTTTTCGATACGATCGTGACAGAGCCGCCGCTCATGCGGATCGAATCATTTGCCTCGAGGGCGTCAGACGTGCAGTTAATATTGAGCGTACCGCCGGTGATTTTGAGATCGTCCTTGCACGTAATGCCGTTGTCCGTGGATTTTACGGTCAGCGTGCCAAGACCGTTCAGCACCAGATCCTCTTTTGAGAAAATCACGGCGTCCGTGTTTGTGTCTCCGTCCGCGGTAAATGTCCCTGTGACGGTCAGCGTATTCGCCGAGCCTTCGGCGGTCGTGACGAAAACCTTGTCCGCGCTCTTTACGTAAATGCACGGAGCTGACGTATTGGTGACGGACAGACCGTCAAAAACAAGCTGTACCTTATCCCCGTCTCCCGCTTCGACCGTGACGGTAACGTTCTTCGCGCTGCCGGTCAATACGTACACACCCGCGCCGGTCACAGTAATATTTTTGCCGTCGGTCACCGTGTAATAAACGGCTCCTGAAAGATCGGCATTCTGCCGGAGATCCCTGTCCGTGAAGAAGCCGGAAGCGTCCAGTACGCCTGACGACGTAACGTTTGCTTCGTTTACGACCGGTTCATAGATATATGAGCTGTCTGTCGAGGCAGTTCCCGAAGCGGACGAATCTCCGGAAGCGGCTGGTGTCCCGGTCGCTTCGGGGATTTCGTTTTCCGCGGGCGTCCCGGTCGTTTGCGCGTTTACGTTTTCTGCCGGTGCTTCAGCCGGTTCAGAAGTTTCATTTCCCGCGGACGCCTCGGTAGTTTCCGGAGCATCCGTCTGCGGCGACGGCTCCTTCGTTTCGGCATCCTGCCGAGCAGCGATACCATCAGAAGATACGGAAGTGTTTTCCGACTCGTAACCGCCCGTTTCGTCCGTAAAAACGAGAGTATTGCCTCCGGAGCCGCTTACGTAAGCAGCCGTAAAAGCGTAGCCCGAGCCCGTTCTGCCGTTATCAACCGCACCGGCTGAGCATGCGGCCAGAATCAATGCGATCGCGAGCGCCGCCGCGGCGGTCGTCAATGTTTTCCTCTTGTTTTTCATCTCTGTCACCTCGTTTAATGATTTCCGGCATAATTTCCTTACGTCGCGGACTCATTATAGGTGCGAAAGCTTGAACGGAAATTGAAAAATACAAAAAATTTTCGATCCTTGAAAAAAAAAGGAGCGGTCAGCGCACCGGAAAATCAAAATACGTTTCCGGAAAAGGCTCGTCTTTTACGTAATAGTGCCACCATTCCGAGCCGAGAGCCGTAAGGCCTGCGTTCTCCATTACGCTTTTAAGATATTCCCTGTTTGCGGCCGCCTCGCCGGATATGCCCGCGGCTCCGTGATGAGAAATATCGCCGAAGAAATCAAACGTACCTCCCATATCCACAGGGCTGCCGTCCAGCCGGACTATCGAAATATCCGCGGCGCTCCCGCGTGAATGGCGTGATTTTGACGAGATATAGCCGTACCTGAACAGCTCTTCCTTTGAAAAGGCGGGATAGTAATACGGCTTCATAACGCTGTCTTCCGGATCCTGCCCCCAGGCGATAAAATCGGCAACCGCACGCGCGGGTCTGTATGCGTCATATATCACCAGCCTGTATCCGTCGGCAAAAAGCTGTCGGGCAGCCCGGTACAGCGCCCGCGCCAGAGCCTCGGTGCATATTGCCGCGTTGGCCTCGTAGCCGTCGACGCGCCTGCCGGTAAAATTGTCCGTTCCGAAATACCGCAGATCCACCACGGCGTTGGGGATCAGGTCGGTAATATAAGTAAAGCCGTCCGGGAGACCGTCATTTTTCAAGCGGTCGAAAGGAGCCTCCGTACCCGCTTCAGCTATGCATGCGGTAAGCTTTTCAACGTCACGTGCGATCACAATGCAGCTTTTTCCGGTGAGCAGCGCCAATACCTTCTCCATATACGGTTTCGGTATCGCGACGCAGCCGAGCGTATATTCAGTTGTCTCGCCGGTGCAGTGAAGGAATATGGCCGAGCCGCGTCCTGACACGACGGGGTCGGTATTATACCGTATCTCCACCGAATAGTCGTAGCTGCCCTTGTGATCCGCCAGCCGTTCAGACGCCTTGCGGTCCCAGCCTTCCGGCATATCCGGCCCGGAGACCGGAGAATTATAATACAGCGAATTTACGTCGCAGTCCCAGTAAAGGTCGTCCGAAACCCTGGTATAAGCGACCGAAATACCCTCCGGCCCTTCGTCGATCCCGAATGCCATGCCGAGCGGATAGATCCCGCAGGGAGTCCTGCCGTCTCCTTCCGTTTTGTCCCCTTCCGCCATACCGTTCCTGCCGATAAAGCCGTCGCACCGGAATTCAGGCTTCCAGCCGTCCTCGGTATATTTATACGCACTGAAAACACACGACGAACCTCCCGAGGCGGTTGCGGTAAATATTACGTCTGCGTAATTCGCCGTGCCGGCTTTATTCAGAGTGGCAGGCACCGGATCCGTTCTATCTGCGGCGCCGGTCGCCGGAGGCGTCCCCGGCACGGGTGAGCAGGTCCCTCCGCCGGGAGTCTCTTTTTCATAAATTTCAGGTGTAACTATCATGATATTTTCAGTTTTCTCCAGACTGTTTTCCGGCAAACGCGGAGCAGAACAGCCGGCGACGAACAGAAGCATACAGAGAAGCGCCGCCGTTAAAAATATGGATTTTCCGTGAAAAACACGGCGTCCGCGTTTCATAAATCAGTTATCTGTGATTTGAAAGATCTTCGGGGCGTTGTCTGCGGCCTGTCTTAATTCAGACGAATCCTGCGCGGTCCTGTTCACCTCTTCCGGTTCGCGGAAGGTTTCGACGACGCGGTGAAGCGCCGCCTTGACGGCGTCGTTGTCGCCTGTCGCAACCGCCGTTTCGAGGATCGAGAGCTTCTCTTCAAGCTCCTCGTCGGTAACGGGAGAATCTATTTCCACAAATATTTTTTCATTGTCCGTTTTTCTGAGAGATTCGTTCTTTATAAGGAGCTCCTCGTAAAGCTTTTCTCCGGGTCTGAGTCCCGTCTCGACGATCTTTATGTCGCGGTCTGGGATCAGGCCGCTCAGACGGATCATATTTTCAGCGAGATCAAGTATTTTTACCGGTCTTCCCATGTCGAGAACGAATAGCTCGCCGTTGTTTGCGATAGCTCCCGAGCAAAGCACGAGCTGCGACGCCTCCGGGATGGTCATGAAATAACGCACTATGCGCCTGTCGGTGATTGTCACGGGACCGCCTTTTGCGATCTGACGCCTGAAAAGAGGTATGACCGAGCCATTCGAGCCGAGAACGTTTCCGAACCGGGTGGCGCTGAATTTTGTCGCTCCTCCCCTTCTTCCGTGTGTCAGAACGATCTGCTCGCATATGCGTTTGGTCGCGCCCATTACGTTCGTAGGATTGACCGCTTTGTCCGTCGAGACCATTATGAATCTTCCCGCGCCGTATTTTTCGGCGACCTCAACGATGTTCTTCGTACCGAAAACGTTATTCTTGACCGCCTCGAGGCAGTTGTGCTCCATAAGCGGAACGTGCTTGTGAGCCGCGGCGTGGAGAACGATCTCGGGACGGTATTTGTCAAAAATGGATTCAAGGTCCTCGCGGCAGCATACCGAAACGATTTCCACACTGATCTCGATGGCGTCTCCGTATTCCATCCTGAGCTCCTGCTGGATGTCGTATGCACCGTTCTCGTAAATGTCGAGAATGATCAGATGCGCGGCATTCATTCTTGCGAGTCTCCGGCAA
>CADBOE010000142.1 GCA_902796205.1 uncultured Ruminococcus sp.
AACCTGCTAAAACTAAATGGACAACTTCCGCAGGCGGGAAGTGAGAGAATCATACCATAGCGAAGCCGGATCGGCAAGCAAAAAATATCGACAAATATCGTCATTATTCGACAAAATTCGACATTTAAGGCGAATTTTACTCAAAAACGGTCCGAAAATCGCTTTTGAAGCCGAATTTCTTAAAAGTTTTTGAACCGAAAGGCAAAAAACTTAAGGTGGCAACGGGGGACAGACCCCGGTTTGGGGCTTCCTTAAGCTACCCCAGTTACAGCCCAAAACCATGCCCCGGGCACCGGCGCAAAACCACAAGCAAGCTCATAAACCACCCGCGCCGGCCCCATCCGCAGGTTGCGACCCATTCTCACGCGTTCCCGCAACCGGGGTCTGTCCCCGGTTGCCTGTGCCTGTCCCCGGTTGCCTGTCCCCGGTTGCCGTCCCCGGTTGCCGCCGCCCACACCATTGTTCCTGCAACACTGCTCAGTCCCCAGTTGCACCGCACCCCCGCTCTGTCCCCAGTTGCACCAGTTGCACCGCACCCCCGCCCTGTCCCCCGTTGCCCGCGCCCGTTGCCGCAGCCCGCCTCCGGCAGCGCATTAATTGTTGCAATATACCCCGATTTGCGTTATTATAAACTGGTTGGCGCCGCACCGGCGGCGCGTAACGCTGCAGCACGGAAAGGATTTGATGAAATGACATATAAAAGCACGAGAGGCGCGGTAAGCGGAATCAGCTTCTCTGAAGCGGTGCTCAGGGGAATTGCTCCCGACGGCGGACTCTTTGTGCCCGAGCAGAACGTCAGATTCGACTCCCTTGAGCTTGCGGAAATGTGCGAAATGGATTACAAAAATCTCGCCGCGCGCATTATTGCCCGCTACGCGACGGACTTTACGGACGCCGAGATCAGCTGCTGCGTCGAAAAAGCGTACGGCACCGGAAGCCGCTTTGACGGAGTTGACCCCGCGCCGGTCGTTCACCTGAACGGGACCCTCAGCATGCTCGAGCTGTGGCACGGACCCACGGCGGCATTCAAGGACATGGCGCTTCAGATATTGCCCGCGTTCATGTCGACGGCCCTCAAAAAGAGACGTGAAAAAGAACGCATAGCGATCCTCACGGCGACGAGCGGCGACACGGGAAAGGCCGCGCTCGAAGGCTTCAGGGACGCCGACGGGATCGACATCATCGTTTTTTACCCCGAACACGGCGTCAGCAGGACTCAGAAGCAGCAGATGGTCACACAGGAGGGCGGAAACGTGAGCGTCGCGGCGGTGCGCGGCAACTTCGACGACGCCCAGACCGGCGTAAAGCGCATCTTCGCGGACGCTGAATTCGCCGCCGCGCTCGAAAAATCCGGCTGGCGCCTCTCATCGGCGAACTCGATCAATTTCGGCAGGCTCCTGCCGCAGATAATATATTACTTCCACGCCTACTTCAGCCTCGTCCGGGCCGACCGGATCTCCATGGGCGCAAAGGTGAACTTCGTTGTCCCCACCGGAAATTTCGGCGACATTCTTGCCGCCTATTACGCCTTCAAAAGCGGACTGCCCGTCGGCAGACTGATATGCGCCGCGAACTCCAACAACGTCGTTTCCGACTTCATACGCACCGGCTTTTACGACGCGAACCGCGAATTCACGGTGACGGTCTCGCCCGCCATGGACATACTTATCTCGTCGAACCTTGAAAGGCTCATTTACGACATGTCCGGCGAGGACGAAAAAGCCACCGCCCGGCGCATGATGGAGCTCTCGAAGCAGGGCTGCTACAACGTTGACCGCGGCACCCTCGCAGCGATAACGAGCGTCTTCTGGTCAGATTTCGCGACGGAAGAGGAAACGAAGGAAACAATTGCTGAAATATACAGGGAATACGGCTATCTCGCCGATCCGCACACGGCCGTCGGGATCAACGTCTACGATAAATACGTCATCTCCACCGGGGACATTACCCCCACGGTAGCCGTTTCGACCGCCAGCCCGTTCAAATTCACCGGCTGCGTCGCAGAGGCGCTTGCCGCGTCCGGGATCCCGGAATTCAGGCAGACGACCGGCATTGACGACGAATTCAGACTGCCGCGGCTGCTCTCATCGCTCACCGGAAAGTCGGTGCCGGAGCCGCTCGCGGATCTTGACCGGAGACCGGTGCTGCACACCGGCGTATGCGGCGCCGACCGTATGAAGGACTGGGTAACCGAATATATTGAGAACCGAAAGGATAATGACCATGTATAAAATTGCTGTTTGCGGCTGCGGCGTCGTCGGTTCAGGCGTATGCGACGCTCTTATGGACCAGAAGGAAAAGCTGAGCCGCAGGTTCGCGCGCGAAGTCGGTCTCGCTTACGTGCTCGACATAAAAGATCTCTCCGGAACGAGATACGGACAATACAAAACGGACGATCTCGAAACGATCCTGTCCGACCCGGAGGTCGAAACGGTCGTCATCACGATAGGCGGCCTCGATCTGGCGGCCGAATACTGCTTCCGCTCGCTGCGGGCAAAAAAGCACGTGGTGACGTCGAACAAGGCGGTTGTCGCCGCGCACGGGCCGGAGCTGGAGCGGCTCGCATTCGAAAACAGACGCCGTTTCATGTACGAAGCGAGCGTAGGCGGCGGGATCCCGATAATAAGGCCCCTCAATATCTGCCTTTTTGCCAACGATATCACGGAAATACAGGGCATTCTCAACGGAACGACGAATTATATGCTGACCGGCATGTTCAGGCGGCACGCGTCGTTTGACGAGATGCTCGCCAGGGCGCAGCGCAAGGGATATGCCGAAGCCGATCCGACGGCCGACGTCGACGGATACGACGCCGCGAGGAAAATAGCGATATTGTCCTCGATCGCGTACGGCGGATTCGTTGACTACAGGGAGGTGCCGTGCACCGGCATCAGGAAAGTCGCCCTCGTTGACCACGAGCTCGCCGACAAGGCCGGTTTTGCCCTCAAGCTCATCGCCGGCAGCCGCTTCGAGAACGGAAAGGTCTATATCAGCGTCGAGCCGAAGCTGGTGCGCAGAGGTCATCTGCTGTCGGACGTCGATTCCGTCTACAACGCGGTCCTCACGAAGGGCTCGTACACGGGCGACACGCTGTTCTACGGTCAGGGCGCCGGCAAGGAGGCAACGGCGAGCGCCGTCGTCGGGGATATCATCGAGCTTCTGGGCGCGCCCGAGAAGTTCTCGCTTCCCGATTTCGCGCTGAAAAACGCGGAGGTGGCGAAGGATGAAACGCCCGTCCGTTATTACGTGCGCCTGGCCTCCCCGAGCCAGCCCGCAGCGGGGGCGCTTCTCGATCTGTTCGGCGAAGACACTCTCTGCCTGTTCACGAAAAGAGAACAGGATCCGTGGGAGGAAAAGATACAGGAGTGCGTGAGCGCCGTTATCACGCCGCCGTTCACACCCGGCGAGCTTGATGAAAAACTCGGCGGGCTCGACGGCATATGCGCGCGGGCGAAGCTGGTGCTGAAGGTGCTCGACTGACAGTCGCGGGCCTGTTTAACGGCACTCCGGCGGAGCGCAGGCGGGCAGGCGAATCGCGCCGTAAGGACAAACGCACACCGCGGCCGGCGATAACGCACGACGGCAGACGATGACTCACAACGGCAGGCGGAGCGCGACGAACCTACAGGAGGTCAATTATAATGAAAGTCATAAAATTCGGCGGCAGCTCGATGGCTGACGCAAAACAGTTCAAAAAAGTGGCCAATATCGTTCTTTCCGATCCGGAAAGACGCGTCGTGGTCGTATCAGCCCCCGGAAAGCGCGGCGACAACGACACGAAGGTAACCGACCTTCTCATCAACCTCGCCGGCACGGTACGCGACGGCGGAGACGTCAGCGCGGCGCTTGAGCAGGTCGTCGGAAGGTACGCGGCGATAGCGCGCGACCTTAAGCTGGACAGATCGATTGTCGACACCATCCGCGCCGATATAGCGAGCCGGATAGAAAACCGAAACCCTGACTTCGTAAGATTCCTTGACTGCATGAAAGCCGCCGGCGAGGACAATTCCGCGAAGCTTATGGCCGCCTATCTTAACAGCCGCGGTCACAAGGCGGAATACGTTGACCCGAAGGACGCCGGCCTTTTCCTGAGCGAGGAATTCGGCAACGCGCAGGTGCTTCCGAAGTCGTACGAATTGCTGAAGAAGCTGCCGGAACGCGATTCGATCATAGTTTTTCCGGGCTTTTTCGGCTATTCCGAAAACGGCGACGTGGTGACGTTCTCACGCGGCGGAAGCGACGTTACCGGCGGCATACTCGCGGCGGCGCTCGGAGCGGACGTTTACGAGAATTTCACGGACGTTGACTTCGTGTACGCGGCGAATCCGCACATCGTTGACAACCCGTTCCCGATCCCGCTTTTCACGTACGAGGAGATGCGGGAGCTTTCCTACGGCGGCTTCAGCGTGCTGCATGAAGAGGCGCTCGCCCCCGTGTACAGTCTCGGCATCCCGGTCAACATCCGCAACACGAACAATCCGGACGCGCCCGGAACGTTCATCGTTGCCGACGACAAGGCGCCGAAGTCAACCTTCCCGGTCGTGGGAATCGCGGCGGACAAAGGCTTTATGACGATCCACGTCTACAAATATATGATGAACCGCGAGATCGGTTTCGGCCGCAGGCTGCTGCAGATCCTTGAGGAGGAGGCCGTTTCGTACGAGCATACGCCGTCCGGGATCGACAGTATTTCCATTATCGTCCGCGAGGCGAACTGCCCTCCCGAAAAGCTCGAACGCATCATTGCGCGCATCCGCGACAGTCTCGGTGTCAATTCCGTTCACGTCGTGAAGGATCAGGCCATCGTGATGCTCGTCGGTCGCGGCATGACGAAGTCGGTCGGTATTGCCGCCCGCGCCGCGGAGGCGTTCAACAGGGCCGGGATAAATATTAATATGATCAACCAGGGTTCGAGCGAGGTCAGCATCATGTTCGGCGTGGAGGCGAAGGACGCGAAGCCGGCCGTGAAGGCGCTTTACGAGGAGTTTTTCGACTGATCCGAGGACGCCGCCGGCGCGGGACCGGACTGCGGTCGGCCGTGGGTATCTGAGGCCGGACTAATGGCGGTACGGTGCCGGACCGGGTTCGAGCCGGAGCCGGTCCGTGGCCGTGGGTTTTTGTGAGGTTGGATCTCGGTCGGATTGAAATTTGACCGGAAACGATTTTGCGTTTATACTGTGGTCGGATTGAAATTTGACCGGAACCGGCATTGCGTTGTACCGCGCCCGGGCCGGTGAAATACCG
>CADBOE010000143.1 GCA_902796205.1 uncultured Ruminococcus sp.
CATTTTCCCTCGATTGCGGCTGAAACCGCTCCGAATTTTTCAGCCGCAAATTGCATTTTCCCACGATTGCGGCTGAAACCGCGACCACATGCACACTCCTCCACCCGATCCACTCCTGCCCAACCCACTACCGCCAAATTCACTACTGCCAAATCCGCTCCCGCCCGACCCGCTCCCGTCCATTCCGCTTCCCTCCGGCCGGCTTCCGTCCTATCCGTTATCCCGGCCGTCTCATTCCACACTGTCGCATTCCGCATTCGCATTCCACGTTCGCATTCCACATGGCATTCCGGATGAAAAGCATGCATGAAAACCATGGCATTCCGGCTGAAAAACAGCCCTTGAATATCGCCCGGAATCAGTGTAAAATTAGCACGTACATCAGCCGGAAAACAGCCGGCCGAAAGGGGAATTGACCTTATGAAACTGAAAACCGGATTGCAGCTGTACAGCGTCAGAGACGAGCTGGCGGCGGACTTCGAGGGAACCATGAAATTTGTTGCCGACTGTGGATACGAAGGCGTGGAATTTGCCGGCCTGTACGGAAAAAGCGCGTCGGAGATCAGAAAAATCACGGACGGGCTCGGACTTGACCCCGTGTCGGCGCACGTTGCGCTCGCGGAGATCCTGCCGGACGCGGACGGAACGCTGAAAACGTACAAAGAAATAGGATGCAGATATCTTGTCATCCCCTACCTGCCGGAGGAATACAGACCGGAGGCGGGCCACTTCAATGAAACGCTAAAAATCATCGCCTGGATCGGCGAAAAGGCCAACGAGCTCGGTCTGACGCTCCTTTACCACAACCACGATTTCGAATTCACCAAGATCGACGGCGAATACTATCTCGACACCATTTACCGCGAGATTCCGGCGGGACTTCTCCAGACGGAGCTGGACACATGCTGGGTAAACGTCGGCGGCGAGGACCCGGCCGCGTACGTTCGCAAATATACCGGACGCGCTCCCGTCGTGCATCTGAAGGATTTCTTCATGCGCGGCAGACAGAAGGAAGGGCTGTACGAGCTTATCGGCATC
Source organism: uncultured Ruminococcus sp. (assembly GCA_902796205.1). Lineage (GTDB taxonomy): Bacteria > Bacillota > Clostridia > UBA1212 > UBA1255 > UBA1255. Next base: position 1,039 of record CADBOE010000143.1, read on the forward strand.
GATAAAAAAGCCGACGAAAGCGGCGAGAATTTCGGCTTCAGACCGGTCGGACACGGTATGCAGGACATCCCGGAAATACTGAAAGCATCAGTTGACGCCGGCGCCGAATGGGTCGTGGTCGAGCAGGACCGCCCCGCGCCCGGAGACAACGCTCTCGACTCGGCGAAAGCGAGCGCCGACTACCTGAAATCGCAGGGTCTCATGGGAGGTAAATAATTTCCCCGGCGAACTTCCCGGCGCACCTTATTATTTCCCGGCACACATAATTATTCCCCGGCACACTTACGCAAATTTACAATAAAACATAAATATTCGGAGGTACAAAAATGGCCAATTCATCAATTCTTGACGAATTCAAAACGACACATCTTGCAGAAGAGAAGATCGACACGAACCGCAAACTTAAGGTCGGTATCATCGGCACGGGCTGGATCGCCGACGCCCATATGAACAGCTATCTTAAGCAGCCCGACGTGGAGATCGTTGCCTTCGCCGATCTGATCCCCGGAAAAGCGGAAGCATTCATGAAAAAATGGAACTGCACGGGACGCGTATATCTTTCCGGCGACGAACTCATTGACAACGAACCGGACATTGACGCCGTCAGCGTATGCACCTATAACTGCCAGCATGCCGAGCCCACCATTTACGCCCTCAGACACGGCGTGAACGTCCTCCTCGAAAAGCCGATGTGCGTGACGCTCGACGAAGCAATCGCGATACGCAGGGCCGAAAAGGAAAGCGGCAAGGTGCTTTCGATCGGCTTCCAGCCGCGTTTCGACGCAAACATGCAGATGATCAAGCGCATCGTTGAATCCGGAACGCTCGGAAAGATCTACTACATCCAGACGGGCGGCGGACGCAGACGCGGCATCCCGACTCCGTTCGGAACCTCGTTCATCGCGAAGGACACCGGCGGCATCGGCGCTCTGGGCGACATCGGCTGCTACTCTCTGGATATGGTCCTCAACGCCATCGGCTATCCGAAGCCCCTTACCGTTTCCGGATACAAATCGGCATATTTCGGGACCAATCCCAAATACATGCCCTGCAAGGAATACGCTGAAGCGTTCGGCGTTGACGACTTCGCGGCCGGCTTCGTCCGTCTCGAGGGAGACATCGTGCTCGACTTCAGGATCGCGTGGGCAATGCATCTCGACACTCCCGGCGATACGATCATCATGGGCACCGAAGGCTCGCTGCGCATCCCGTCGACCGACTGCTGGAACGGAAGCGTCGGCGGCGCCATGACGATATATCACGATCTGTGCGGGACACAGACGCAGACGACGGTCCCGATCCTCCGCACCGACGCCGATCTGTTCGATCTCAAGATCCGGTCGTTCCTCGACGCCGTAAAATACGACAGACCCGCTCCCGTGCCTTCGAGCCAGATCATCTACAACCAGGCCATTCTCGACGGCATCTGCCGCTCCGCGGAGCTCGGTCACGAGATCGAGATCGAGATCCCCGAGATCTGATACGCACACACAACCGGACCGGCCGCACGTACGGCCGGTCCGCACTTCCTGTCCGGCCTGACAGCCGGTCCGGACCGACGGTCTCATGCAGATCCGCACTTCAGACAAAAAAACTGAAATCAAAAGAGGCCCCCGGAGCCTGCCCCGTGTATGGAAGCTGCCCGGAGGTCCTCTCTTTATATTCTTGTGCGTATTCTTCGCGCTCGCCCTCGCTTACGGCGCGGCGTCCCTGTCCGGATTCGACCCGTATTCAGCGCTCGGCCTTTCGGAGAGACTCTCGTGCGGCTTTCACGCTATCACCGGCCTTTACTGCCCCGGCTGCGGCGGGACAAGATCGGTCATCCGCCTGCTCGGCTTCGACCCGGTGCGGTCGTTCCTGCTCCATCCCGTTCCTCTGCTCGTTTTCGCGCTCGCGGCCAATTTCTTCGTCCGCTTCATATTCGCCTATCTCGTTCCCGAAAAATGCCCGGTACGCCTCAAGCCGGCCCGATTCCGCCCGGTATATCTGATCCTGATCTGTGTTTTACTGTTCCTGAATTTTATCGTAAAAAACGTTCTGCTGCTCTGCGGCATCGATTCTATCGCATTCTTTCAATAATTGCGGCGGCCCGCCCGTCCGTTTCGCACAGGACCGGCTTCGATTCGACGAGCTCCTTGAAGCAGCTGCGCGCGTTTATGCCGTGCTTGTAATCGTTGATGCTGTCGTGAACGCCGTCGAATACCGTCAGGCCCCACATTATATCGCATATTCCTCTGAAAAGCTCACCGTCCGGCAGCTCCGCGTCCGGCGCGCACAATTCCTCCAGCTTTTCGGAAAGGCGCCCCTTTGTGGCGCAGAGATTCGCGTTGATCTCGGTGCCGAGCCGGTTCGCGCAGCCGCGGCGAAGCAGATAATCCGACGCCGTGCCGCCGTTCTCCCCGGAATAATTCAATTCGTACAATATCGCCGTCTTCCCCCAGCCGTCGAGCCTGTCGCAAAGAGGCAGGAGAATGCCGTTGACCTTCTCCGCTCCGGCCAGGGCGCGTATCGCGGGGGCGCCGTAAAACGTGAATTCCTCGTGCGACGACAGCGTTTCGATCACCGGAATATCCTCCGCGCTTCCGAACACGCCGAGAAGGGCGATGCCCACCTTCACGAGCTCGCGTTTTCCGCTCTCCGCGGCCAGTCTCATCGCTTCCGAGCGCGCCGCGTTCCTGTCCGTTCTCATCGATATCAGAAACGACGCGAGCGGATCGACGACGGCGATGGCGCCCGTTTTGCGAAGCGCCGTTTCGGCGGCCTCGCGGTTCGCGTCCGAAGGCTTCGTTATCTGCTTTTTCACCTTTCTGGCCAGCAGATAATTCTGAAAAGCGTAGCGGCGTATGCTGTAATCGGAACGCATCAGCAGCGCCTCGTAAGCTCCGGGCACCCATGCGGCGCCACCGTCCGGTCCCAGATCGTCGTGATCCGGAAGATTCACGTCGCTCGCGAAACCGCCGTCGGCCTGCCGCGCAAGGATCCAGCTGTAAATAGACATTGACGTCACACCCCCTGCCGTTGTTTGCCCGCCGGCGAACGGTCATTCCCTAAGCGAAGCGCCATATACGGTTTCCAGGCCGTTCAGGATCTTCTTCATCGCCTTGTCCACGTCGTCGTCCGTAAGAGTACGGTCGGGCGCCCGGAAGGCGAGCGCGTATGCGAGGCTCCTGCGTCCGGGTCCCACCTGAAGTCCCTCGTAGCAGTCGAACAGCCTGCACGATTCGAGTATCTTTCCGCCGCGCTCCGCGATCAGCTTCGCAACGTGGCCCTGAGGTACGTTTTTGTCGAGAACGACAGCAATATCGCGCGTTACGGCCGGATATTTCGGCAGCTCCCTGTTTTTCGGGATATCAACGGCGGCCGCGAACAGGACGTCTGCGCGGAGGCAGGCTATCATCGTATCGGCCGGGACCTCGAACGCCGCGGCGGTATCGGGATGTATCTGTCCGAAGAATCCGGCGTCAGCGGTTCCGACAGTGAGGCGGCAGAGGCGTCCGGGATGCATGTACGGCATCGTACCGGCCTCTCCGGGCTCGAACCCGTATCCGTCTACCCTGAGTTCCTTAAGCAGAGCCTCCACGTCGCCCTTGAAGCCGAAGAAGTCGCCTCCGGTGCCGTATCCCGCCATCGTGATGATCCTGCGGTGCTCCGGGAGCTCGTCAGGATATGCGGGCGTTTTGATATATACGTATGAGATCTCGAACAGAAGAGCCTTCTCGACGCGCTGAGCACGGTTTACGGCCAGGGCTTCGAGGGCTGACGGCACCATCGTCGTCCGCATGAACGAAAAATCCTCTCCGAGCGGGTTCGTGATGATAACGCCGTCTCTCAGCGGATCGTCCATCCCGAGGCCGAGCTTATCGCACACGGAAGGGCTTCCGAACGAGAAGGTCAGCATTTCGTTATATCCCAGCCCGGCAAGGCAGCGCCTCGTCCTGTCGGCGAGCTTCTGCTCTCTCGTGAGTCCGCCCGACATCGATTCGCAGCCGGAGAGCAGACTCGATCTGATCCGGTTATATCCGTAAAATCTCGCCACCTCCTCGGCGATATCCGCATCCTGCTGAAGATCGTCGCGGAACGACGGCGGGATAACGTATCCTTCGTCAAAATGCGTCTCGCATTCGAGGTCGGTAAGTATGCCTTCCATCTCCTCGCGCGTCGCGCTGATACCGATAAATCTGTTTATGGCGTCCACGGAGCATCTGACCTCGCGGCGCTCCTTTCTCACCGGATAGCAGTCGACGACTCCCTTCGCGACCCTGCCTGCGCCGATAAGCTCCGTGAGCTCCGCGGCGCGGTCGAGCGCCCTCGCGCACGTTTCCGTATCGAGTCCCTTTTCGAAGCGGGAGGACGATTCAGTGCGGAGACCGATCTTTTTCGCGCCGCGTCTGACCGTCACGCCGTCAAATATCGCGGATTCAAAAACGACCGTGGGCGTATCGTCGCGTATCTCCGAATCGAGACCGCCCATAACTCCGGCGACGGCGATCCCGCCTTCCTTGTCGGCGATAACGAGCATCGAGCTGTCGAGGGTTCTTTCGTTGCCGTCGAGCGTCGTCAGCTTTTCCCCGTCATACGCGCGCCTTACGCAAATCTCGCCGCCGCGTATCGTTCTTATATCGAAAGCGTGCATCGGCTGTCCGAATTCGAGCATGACGTAATTCGTGATATCGACGATATTGTTGATGGGACGCACGCCCGCCTCGGCGAGGCGTTTCCTCATCCATTTCGGGGACGGGCCGATCTTCACGTCCGTGACCGCTCTGGCCATGTAGCGCGGGCAAAGATCGGGCGCGTCTACTCTGACCTTTACGAGATCCCCGGTGCGGGCGCCGGATTCCTCTTTCACCTCGGGAGAGGGGCAATTAAAGCGCGCGCCTCTGCCGGTCAGCCTGTTTTCGGTAACGGCGGCTTCTCTCGCAAGTCCGAGAATGCTGAAGCAGTCCGCTCTGTTCGACGTTATCTCAAAATCTATCACCGTGCCGCCGGCTCCGAGGACCTTCATGGCGTCCTGACCTTTCAGCGCGTCGAGCTCCCGCGCGCTCAGACTTTTGAATTCGTCTATATCCTGAAGGATGATCAGTCCGTCGCCGACACCGCCGGGATAATCAGCGGCATCGAGTCCGAGCTCCTCGAACGAGCACATCATGCCCTGCGATTCGACTCCGCGCAGCTTTCCGGTCCTGATCGTATTGCCGCCGGCGATATTGGCCCCGTCGAGAGCGGTGGGAACGTAGCCGCCCGCACGCACGTTGGGAGCGCCGGTGACGATCTGGAGAACGTTGTCCCCGCCGGCGTCAACGCTGCATATTTTCAGATGATCCGAATTCTCGTGCGGTTTCACGTCCGTGACCAGTGCGATCACGACGCCGGTTATTTCCGCTCCGACGCTGTCAACGCTTTCCACCTTCGATCCGGAAAGCGTCATATTCGAAGCGAGCTCGTGTATCTCTTCCTTCGTTTCCGCTTTTATGTCGGTATAGCTGAGCATCCATTCAACAGGTGCTTTCATGATACTTTCTCCCCTTTCGATTATCAGAACTGGCTGAGGAATCTCACGTCGCCCTCGAAGAACTGGCGCAGATCGGTCACGCCGAATCTCGCCATCGCGGTGCGTTCGACGCCGATGCCAAACGCGAATCCGCTGTACACGGCGGGGTCAATGCCGCATCTTCTCAGCACGTCGGGATGAACCATTCCGCACCCGAGCACCTCGATCCAGCCCTCGCCCTTGCATACGCGGCAGCCTTTTCCGCCGCACGCCCAGCACGAGACGTCGACCTCCGCGCTCGGCTCGGTGAACGGGAAATGGTGCGGGCGAAGCCTGATCTTCGTATTCTCCCCGAACATATATCTGGCGTAAACCTCCAGCGTGCCCTTCAGATCGCCCATTGTAACGCCCTTGTCGACGACGAGGCCTTCGATCTGGTGGAAGATCGGCGAATGCGTGGCGTCCATATTGTCCGAACGGTACACCTTGCCCGGAGCGATTATCCTGAACGGAGGCTTGCTGTTTTCCATAACGTGTATCTGCACGCTCGAAGTCTGCGTGCGCAGCAGCATCTTGTCCGTTATATAGAACGTATCCTGCGTGTCCCTGGCCGGATGGCCCTCCGGCAGATTCAGGGCCTCGAAATTGTAATAATCATATTCGATCTCAGGTCCGTCGGCGACGGTATATCCCATTCCGATGAACAGGTCCTTCATTTCGTCGATGATCTGGTTGATGGGATGGAGCGCGCCTTTTTCTCTCGCGGTCCCCGGCATCGTGACGTCGACGGCTTCCGCCTTCAGTTTTTCCTCCTGGACCTTTCTGCGGAGCTCCTCGAGTCTGCGGTTCAGCTTTTCCTCCATGTGGGCCCTGACTTCGTTGGCCTTCTGTCCGATGACGGGCCGCTCTTCCGCGGTGAGACTTCCCATGCCGCGAAGCACTCCCGTGAGCTCGCCTTTCTTGCCCAAAAACGCCACGCGCAATTCTTCCAGCTGCGCGAGC
>CADBOE010000144.1 GCA_902796205.1 uncultured Ruminococcus sp.
GTGGGTGTCCTTGCCGATATCCTTCCTTTTTGTGAATTCTCCCCCATATATTCACAACGGTCTGGCGCCTGCCCTCGCACCTGTTTATACGAAACCGGCGAACGATCCCGAAAGGGATTTTTTTGTTTGTCTCCGGGGTGTCCGGTATGTACGTCTGCGGTCTGTTCTTCAGCGGCCTGTTTTCCCGCGGCCTGTTCTTCCCCGGCCTGCCCGCCGCCGGCCGGAGCTGATTATCGCTGCTTATATTGCTTTTTCACTGTTTTACAGCATATTTACATTTATTCTGTTTCAAACGGCATGAAAGTGTGATATAATCACCCCTGCTTGAATATCCTTCAAAGGTACAGAAAACGGAGGAAAGAATGATGGCGGACAGAACTGGCGAATCATTGACATCATATAGAAAAATCAGCGGGACCGGAAGGCTGCTGCGATCGCTCGTCCCGGTGCTCCTCACGGCGGCTCTGCTGGCGGGATGCGCAGGAAAAGGCGGGGACGGGAGCACCGTCGCCCCGTCGACGGATATCGTCGATCAGCTTGTGACACCCGAAAACGGACAGTCGGGAGAAGGGACGGACGATCCCGGCGCGACGGGGGAGGCGCGGACAAATTCCGCTGACGCCACTGCCGGAAGCACGGACGTGACGGCTGTTACGCCTTCGTCAGAGCCAGCGGCCACACCATCCGCCGGAACGGAAGGCACTCCCGGGTCAACGGACGCCGTGACGGAAGATCCGGCAACCGCAGGGACGCAGGAACCGGCCGGAAAAACGGAAGAAGCCTCATCCCCGTCGCCGACCGGGAACGCGACTGCGACGCCTTCGCAGAAGCCCCAGGTCACTCCGACTCAGCAGCCGGCCGTTACGCCTACGCAAAAGCCCGAACCCACCGTGAAGCCCGTCACGGACCTTGCGGCGTACGAGCCGCTCGTCATATCGAAGGTTTACGGCCACGGCGGCAGCACCACCGGCGTGTGCGAGTATTGCTTCATAGAGCTCACGAACACCGGAAGCAGGGCGCTCCGTCTCGGCGGACTTTCCCTTTATTACAAATCCGGCATAAACGCGGATTTCGTTTCGTTCGCGCTTCCCGACGTTTCGCTCGGAGCAGGAAGGAGCTATCTCATCCGCGGCGCGTCCTCGGCAAAAAGCTCGTCGAAATACGACACCTCCGCCGAGGTAATGAGACTGGAAGGCTACGACGCCGAATGGAACATAACCATCTCGAACAACGAGATCAGACTCGTGCTCGCTCCGTCCGGAATGAATTTCAGCAAGACCGCGCAGGTGGCGGAGCTGAACGGAAAGATATCATATTTCGTCGCCACCAATACGTATTATTTCGATACGGGCTATATGGACGACTATTCCAAGAACAAGGTCGCCGTCAGAGTCGCAATGAAGCAGGACAGCGGCTGGCAGCTCGTCAACCTTACCAAGGCGACGACCGAAAAGCTCAATCAGATCGTTCCGAAGACTTCGTCCGGAAAAGCGGCAACAGTCACAGGCTCGAAGCTCAGGGAAGTGCGATTCTCCGTTCCGGCCGGCTTCTACACGTCGCCGGTGGAGCTTTCGATCACGGCCCCCTCCGGCTACAGCACGATATTCTATACGACGGACGGCTCCGACCCGACGAAATCCTCCACGAGGAAAAAGTTCACCGCGTCCTCTCCGATAAAGCTCGCCGACACGACGAACACTCCGTTCGGAAGCACGTACCGCACCGGACTGAGCTACGTCGGAAATATCGGCTCGTCGTCGGCCAATATGCTTGGCGGCCACGTCATAAAGGCCTGCGGCTACAACGGCTCGACCTACACCGGCGTATATACCAATTCCTATTTCATTTCCTCGAAGATGGCCGGCTACGGAGTCCCGGTCATGTCCGTCACCCTCGAAACGAATCAGATGTTCGGAAGCCCGGGCTTTTATCACAACTTCAACGCCACGACCAACGACCCGAACACGCGCGGAGTCGCTTTCATGGAGGTTTTTGACGAAAACGGCACGAGACGGGGCTATTCGAATATAGAGCTTTCCATTTCCGGCCACGGCTCCTCCGGCGTCGGAATGCGTTCGATGAAGGTATTTTACAAAGGAAGCAGCAATACCACCGACGGAACGGAATCGAAGCTGAATTACGACCTGTTCGACGGATACGCGCGCAATTCGAAAGGGCAGAATATCACCGATTTCTCCCGCCTCCTGCTCCGCAACTCGGGCAACGACGTGGGCGTTTCGTACATCCGCGACGCGTATATGCAGCGCGTCAGCAGGAACCTCAACATCGACACGCTCGCGTACGTGCCGGTGCTCCTGTTCATCAACGGCGATTTCTGGGGCGTCTACAACGCCCGCGAACGCTACAGCGGCGATTATATTCAGTCGCACTACGGCGTTGACAAGGACAACGTCGCCCTCGTCGAAAGCGATTATTCACAGGTGCATACGAACCAGAACGCTCCGTTCATCGTCAGCTCCGGCGTGGAGAACGACGCGGACCATTTCAACGCGCTCGTTGATTACATCAAATCGAACAACATGGCGGTGACGAAGAACTATGAATACGTCTGCGCGAGGATGGACATTGATTCCTTCATCGACATGTACGTATCCCGCCTTTATTTCAGCGCGCGCGACTGGCCCGAGAACAATATCAAGGTCTGGAGAAACCGCACGGCGAACGACCGGTCGGGCTTCGATACGAAATGGTACTTCACGCTGCTCGATATGGACATGGGCATCTCGTTCTTCACCGACGCGAACAATACCACCGAGAACTCGAATTTCTTCGGCTGGATAGACGCCACGAGCTGCGTCGTCGGCAACATCATGCACAAGCTGAAGGATAACGCCGCGTTCAGGAAGCAGTTCCTTGCCCGCTTCTACCAGGTGGTCAACGAGATATACGTTCCGTCGTGGCTCGAAGAGGAGCTCGACGTCGTAGTCGCGCAGAGGAGGCCGCTGCTCACGCTTCAGACGCAGCGCTGGGGCGCCAGCACGTCCACGTTCAACACGTCGGTGAACAATATGCGCAGATTCGTGCAGAACCGCCGCTCCTACGTCATAAACTATCTGTGCTCGTATTTCGGGGTGACCGAGGGATATCTCATGAGCATCAGCGGCAATTATCTTTCCGTGAACTACCCCGAAGCCAGGCTCAGCGTGCGCATCGACAACGAGAACGTGACGAATTCGTGGGTCAGAAAATTCGACAAGAGCATCACGGTGAACGTCACTGCCACCGTAAAAAGCGGCTACGAGCTCACCGCCATCGTATTCACCGACAGCAGCGGAAAGACGACCAGATACAGCGGCTCAACGGCGCGGATCACGACGTCCTCGGCTGGCGAGATCTCGTTCGAGACGAAGAAGATCTCCTCCGGAACGTCTCTCTCCGTACACTCCGGGATAGTCGCCGGCGGAGCCCAGATGTATTATCTGTCACCCGACGGAAAGCTGTACGCGTGGGGCAGCAACAGCAACAACGTCCTCGGCGCAGGATCGGCCCCGGTCGTGACCAGACCGGCTCTCGTGCGTGAGAACGTCGCGCAGCTCGAGGTATGCCACAGCAACGACATGGAAAACGGAAACAACAATATTGCCGCGGCGATTCTGACGCAGGACGGAGACATATACGTGATCGGTGCCGGAGTCATCCCGGGCCTCGTCATCGGTACCGCCTGGAATCTCGTTGACTACAGCGGCGATCCCGTCGCTATAAGCGTCGGACTCGACCACCTGCTCGTCCTCGACAAGGACGGCTCCGTGTGGGGCATCGGAAACAACACCTACGGACAGCTCGGAAAGAACGGCGAAGGCGGCTCGGTAACTTCATTTGTTAAAATCGCCGGCGGGGCGGTCATGATCTCGGCGGGACGCCGCAACAGCGCGTACGTGACTCGGAACGGCGACTGCTACGTGCTCGGCGACGGGCGCTGGAACAAATTCAATTCCGCGGGCACCAATATCACGACGCCTTACAAGCTGCTCTCCGGCGTCAGCTATATAAGCTCCGGCGAGCATGAGATGGTACTCGTCACAGAGAACGGAAAACTGTATTACGCCGGCTGGCGTCAGGTTCAGGGCTTCGGACAGGGTACGGGCACCGCGGGCGCGAGACAGATCTCGGTCAGCGGGGTCGAAAAAGCGGCGATACATTTCAACAATATCGCGATACTGACCGAAAACGGTTCGCTGTACGTTTACGGCGGCAATACCGGAAACGCGATCGGATCGGCTGTCGTGGACGGTTCGGCTGCGAGAATTATCGCGAGCGGCGTCAAGGACGTCGCCGCCGGATACGATTTCATTGCATGGATGGAGTCTGACGGAACGATAAAAATATCCGGCAGCAACGCTCAGGGCCAGGCCGGAAACGGAAGTACCTCGGAATACGTAAGCGCGGCGTCCGTTAAAATAGGATGATCAGCCGCCTGCCCGCCGTAACGGGCCGCGGCTCCGCGGCGTGACGCGCAAAAGCACGCGCTTGCGCCGCCGGAGCGTTGACGCGGCCTCCGGCCTTCCGGCGCGGGGCTTTCAGCGCCGGGTCACGACAGCGTTACGAGAGCGGTCGCAAACGGCCCGAGCGGTATGCCGGCGCCGTCCCAGTTGACCTTCACGAGATCGTGGCCGCCGTCGATGATGAACAGCCCGTCGGTGCCGGGCGCGTCGACGGTTACGTAAACAGGCTCGTCCCTGCGGTTTACTATAAGGAGCCTCCCGCGTGACGCCAGTACCTTCACGCCGGGGGCTTCGCCGTTTTTCGCAAATGCTTTTGCCTCTATCCTTGTTCCGTCGGAGTACAGTTCTCCGTATGCCCTGAAAGCGTAATAAACGTGCAGCGGTTCGGCATGCAGTGGGGAGAACAGGCCTCCGTAGGTTGAAATATACTGGCCGTCGTAATACATCATTTTGTCGGTGGGGGAGTCGTGCATCGTTATCATCATCGACAGTACGTTTGAAGCGTCCTGAACGGTGCCGCGAAGATGAACGCCCGTGTTCCATTCATTGAAGATGCTCTCCGTTTCCGTAAAGCCGAAGCTGTCGAGCGTCTTTCTCGCGAATTCGGCGAATTTTACGCAGGAATCCTCGTCGGCGTAGGAGTGCCACGAAAAGAAGTCGAGAGGCGCGCGCGTTCCGGGCGACGTTATGTGCTCGAGGAATTTCAGGAAAAATTCGGTAAAATAAGCGGTGCGCGGCGAGATATGCGCGTCCGGCGACGCTTCGAGCTGGACTACGGAATAGAAGCCGCAGCTGCCGTAGCCGCCGATCATCAGACCGGGGAAGCAGGATTTCAGATGATTGGCCGCTGTGACGTAAAGGTCGAAAAACTGCTCCATCGTTCCGCGCCACATCGGATTGTCGGCGATGACGGGCTCGTTGTCCGGCTCGTTCCAGATCTCCCAGTAGCGCAGTCCGAGACGGTAACCGCTGCCCCAGCCTTCGTTGTAGTGACGGATGATATGCTCGCATATGCGGGCCCATTTCGCGTTGTCCGCCGGCGGGAAGATGCGGTAGCCTATGCCGAACGGATCGTTTTCGATCGTGCATCCGAGCCTGTAGAAGGCCTCCACGCCGTTTTCGTGAAGGCTCGTCACGAGATGGTCGGTGGCCGCGAAGTCGTAATTCGCCGGATCGGTCTCGTCCGCGTCAAAATCGCGGAAAATGTTCGCGACGTCAACGTATCTGAATCCTCCGTACGGTCCGCACGTGTCATGCAGCCTCGAAAAGGGGATGTTCGCCTCGCGCAGCCAGTGAAGGTGTTCGGCGCTGCCGTAGTAATACGGGGCGTTGTTGATGCCGTGAAGAGGTCTTACCGGTCCGAGCTCCCTGCCGGGGTCGGCCGTTACAGTGACTTTGCGTCTGATATCTTTTCCGTTCATTCCGTTCTCCTTACATCTGATGTCTGACTATTTTATATTCATCGTCGGGGTCGTAATAAGGGCAGTCGCCGAATCTGTCGGTTATGAATTTTTCCATTTCATCTTCGTCGAGATCCATTTCGCACGTATATTCTTCGTAATTCGCGTCATATTGATAATGAGCGCACTGCTCGCATTTTGCGGCGGAACTGCTATCGCGCGCCGTCTGTTCGCTTTTTTCCACCGGAGGAAGCACCGCCTTCTGAAAAATAGTGATTTTTCACGGATAATTTATCATTCCGGGCGGCCGGATGTCAATATTCGCAGCGTGATCAGACTTGCCTTGGCTTTCCGGTATGGATTGTATCCTGAATACCCGGTTGCCGATGCGGGATACGGCAGCTTTGACAATTATTTGTTCTGCGAAGAGCATAATATGAA
>CADBOE010000145.1 GCA_902796205.1 uncultured Ruminococcus sp.
TGACAGGCTCGAGATCGCGGCTGAACTCGCCGTTGAAGTTGTCGACGAAATATTTGTCTTCAAATCCGTGCCCGGGAACGACCACGTAGCTGTTTGCTATCTTCTGCCCCGCGGCGGGATTGTTCAGCGTGCCTGGAGCGGATCCCCAGCATCCGGCAGTCCATTCGTTCCAGCCGGTTATCATCATGATATCGGGATCGGCGTCGATGGCATAGTCAGCCTGCTCTCTGAAAGCTCTTCCCTCGCCGGCGACCGTCGAGCTGAGTCCGAAGCCGAGATCTCCGGCAACCGTATTGTCGGGCTGTTTGCCTCCGGAAAAGCTTCTGCCGGCGTTCGTCCCGTAGCTTCCGTTGACCCAGAAGCCGCACATGACTATCATCTGTTCGGGTTTTCCGTCGGGGTCGAGGCCGGGATTCTGCGGATACATATCGGCCCACGGCCAGCAGTTCCTGCCTTCATTTGCCTTATACCACTCGCCGGGCTGCCCCTTGGTATAGGCCCAGCTGTAGCGGATCGTGAAGAAATCCCTGATCTCATCGGGCAGCTTCCCGGCCTCGTCTTTCGGAACGAGGATAAGCGGCTTTCCCTCATACCTGAACCAGAGTGAGGAAAACAGGTCCGGCTTGTAAAGCTCCTCATATAATTTTTCAACTGTTCCGGCGGCGTTCGTATTCGTTATGAACATCACGTCGGGCGTTCTGATGCCCTGATAACGCATTCTGTTCCACGTTTTGAAAAGCATCCTGTACGTTTCGGTGTACGTCAGAGCGTTTGTGACGTCGATGAATATGAAGTCGATCCCCGCCTGCACGAGCATCGTCGCGTGTCTTCTCAGCACCCACGGGTCGTCCGAGCGGTAATAACCGAAATAAGGCTCCGCCCAGTATTGAAGATATCCCATGGGCGCGTCAAGAGCGTCCTTCTTAACCTGCTCGATCCCTCCGGCGGCGTACGAGCGCGTATGGTCGACGAGCGGCCTTTCGGGCGCGTGATCGTGCCAGATAAAATAGAATATGCCTATCTTTTTTCCGGCCCGCGGCTCCGGATAAGACGAGGGATCGATTTTCCTCTGAAGATCGTCCGCCGTGCAGAGATAGCCGGCAAGCAGGTCGCTGTATTCATATTCGTTTGCGTTCATCGCGTATTCTCCGTTATTTCGTAAATCTGTGGAACGTTTTCTTGCCTTTCCTGACGACCACTCCGCCTTCTGCCGACAGCATGTCGCCGGTAATGACGGCGGCCGGATCGGTCACTTTTTCATTGTCCATGAATATCCCGCCCTGCTGGATCAGCCTTCTTCCTTCTCCCTTCGAGGGAATGACTTTTGCAAGCAGAAGCGCGTCGAGCAGGCTGACGGAGCCTTCGGAGAGCATATCCTCCGGAATGGACGTGGAAGCCATATGCTCCGAATCGGCGTTGCCGCTGAAAAGAGATTCGGCAAGCGCTTTAGCCTTGTCGGCGGCCTCCTGACCGTGAACGATCTTCGTCACCTCGTATGCGAGTCTGACTTTCGCGTCGTTGATCCTGCTGCCTTCCCACGTTTCCATATCGCGGATCTCTTCGATCGGGACGAACGTGAGGAGCTTGAGGCACTTGATCACGTCGGCGTCGTCAACGTTCCGCAGATATTGGTAAAGCTCGAACGGCGAGGTTTTCGCCTCGTCAAGCCACACTGCGCCTTTTACGGTTTTTCCCATTTTCACGCCCTCGGACGTCGTAAGAAGCGAGAACGTCAGTCCGTAGACTTCCTCACCCTCCTTGCGTCTGACGAGCTCGACGCCGCCGATTATATTAGACCATTGATCGTCTCCGCCGAATTCGAGCCTGCACCCGTAATCCTTGTAGAGGCGGTAGAAATCGTAGCTCTGCATGAGCATGTAATTGAATTCGATAAAGTTCAGGCCGCGTTCGAGGCGCTGCTTGAAGCATTCGGCGGAAAGCATCCTGTTGACCGAGAAATGAACGCCGACGTCGCGGAGAAACTCGACGTAGTTAAGGTTGAGCAGCCAGTCTCCGTTGTCGACCATGACTGCCTTTCCTTCGCTGAAATCAATGAAGCGGGAAAGCTGGGATTTGAGGCCGGCTACGTTGCGGGCGAGATCCTCGTCGGTAAGCATTTTTCTCATGTCGGTCTTTCCGGAAGGATCGCCGACCTTGCCGGTGCCGCCGCCCACGAGCGCTATCGGTCTGTGTCCGGCCCGCTGCATGTGAGCCATGACCATGATCTGTACGAAGTGGCCGATGTGCAGAGAATCGGCGGTAGGATCGAAGCCGACGTAGAATGAAACCTTTTCGCTTTCGAGAAGCTCCCGGACTTTTTCTTCATTCGTACACTGGGCGATAATTCCGCGCTCCACCAATTCGTCATACAAGCCTTTTTTTACCATCAATCTGACCTCCGTCTGTAATTTTTAATTATAAAGGCAGTCCTTCGAGGACCGCCCTAATATAACATAATTCTGAAATGTTCTTCAAGTTCGCTGACCTGCCTTCAGCTTTTCGGCCCATTCGAGATATTCGATTATCTTCTGCTCCGCCCCGTTGCCGCACGGCAAATAATATTTTGTCCCGGCCATTTTGTCGGGCAAAAACTGCATATCCGCGACGTGACCCGGATAATCATGAGCATATTTGTACCCTTCCCCGTACTCGAACTCTCGCAATCCTTCCGCAACCGGATTTCTGAGCCAGGGAGGCACTTCGCCGGTATCGCGCGATTTTACGTCGGACAGCGCGCTTTCCACCGCCATATAAGCGGCGTTGGATTTCGGCGACGTGGCGACCGTAATCGCGGCGTGGGCAAGGATGATCCTCGCTTCGGGCATACCGATCATTCTGACTGCTTCGGCCGCCGCCTGCGCGACAAGAAGGGCCGTCGGATTCGCCGTGCCAACGTCCTCGCACGCGCAGATAACTATTCTCCGGGCGATAAAATTTATATCCTCCCCGCCCGCCAGCGCTCTCGCGAGATAAAAAGCCGTCGCGTCAGGATCGCTGCCGCGCATCGATTTTATGAACGCGCTGATATTGTCGTAATGCGAATCGCCTTTTTTGTCAAATCTGATCGATTTCTGCTGAACGCATTCAGCGGCGATCTCGCGCGTTATCCGTATGTGCGATCCGGGATCGTCCTCCGTGGTCAGAAACGCGAGCTCGAGCGCGTTAAGCGCCGTCCTCGCATCGCCCGAGGAAACGTCGGCCAGAAAATCGAGCGCGTCATCGTCGATCTCGATATCATAATTGCCAAGCCCGCGCTCTACGTCGTTCATAGCCGCTTTAAGAATCTGCTTTATATCGTCGTTTTCGAGCGGCAGGAGCTGAAAAACTGTAGAGCGGGAAATCAGAGCTTTATTTACTTCAAAAAATGGATTTTCAGTCGTCGCTCCAATCAGAATGATCGTCCCGTCTTCGACGTAAGGCAGAAGCGCGTCCTGCTGCGCTTTATTGAATCTGTGTATCTCGTCGATGAAAAGAACGGTCCTGCCGGACGGGTTCATCAAAAGATTCCGCGCGTCCGAAACGATCTGCTTTATATCCGAGACACCCGAAGAAACGGCGTTGATCCGTGCGAATTCGGTTTTTGTGGTGGCTGCGATAAGACGCGCAAGAGAGGTTTTTCCGGTGCCGGGAGGTCCCCAGAATATGACGGATGACAGTCTGTCCGCTTTGATCATACGATAAAGCAGCTTCCCTTCGGAAAGTATGTGTTTCTGTCCCGCGAATTCTTCAAGCGTACGCGGACACATTCTGTATGCGAGCGGCTCGCTCGAGCGAAGAGCCAATTAAAGTCACCTCTTGCCGGAAAAACAAATAATATGCTCCGTCATTCGTACAGCGGAAATCTTGCGATGAGCTCCTTTACACCAGCGAGGACCTTCTCTTTGTTTCCTTCGTAATCGCGAAGAACGTCGACGATAAATCCCGCGATCGTATCCATTTCGTCAGTTCCCATGCCGCGCGTGGTGACGGCGGCGGTCCCGAGGCGTATTCCGCTCGTGACGGACGGCTTTTCAGGATCGAAAGGAATGCCGTTTTTGTTGCAAGTGATATTGACGTCGTCGAGATACTGCTGCGCGGCCTTTCCCGTGATGTGCATATTTCTGAGATCAACGAGCATCAGATGATTGTCCGTGCCGCCGCTCACAAGGTTTGCACCTCTTTTGACAAGCCCGTCGGCGAGAGCTTTTGAATTTACGACGATATTCTGCTGATAACGTCTGAATTCGGGAGAAAGGGCCTCTTTGAAGCATACGGCCTTGCCCGCGATAACGTGCATGAGCGGACCGCCCTGGATGCCCGGAAATACGGCCTTGTCGATCGCCTTCGCGTATTTCTCTTTGCAAAGGATGAGACCGCCTCTCGGGCCTCTTAAAGTCTTATGCGTGGTCGTGGTGACAAAATCCGCGTAAGGCACCGGGTTCGGATGAAGTCCGGCGGCAACGAGTCCGGCAATATGCGCCATGTCGACCATCAGAAGCGCTCCGACGCTGTCGGCGATCTGCCTGAAGCGTGCGAAATCAATGATCCGCGGATACGCGCTCGCTCCTGCGACGATAAGCTTCGGTTTCGTCTGCTCCGCGATCTCCGCCACCTTGTCGTAATCGATCTGCTGCGTCGTCTCGTCAACTTCGTAAGGAACGATATTGAACCATTTCCCCGACATGTTCACGGGGCTTCCGTGCGTAAGATGGCCGCCGTGCGCGAGGCTCATGCCCATGACGGTGTCTCCCGGCTCGAGAACGGCGAAGAAAACAGCCATATTAGCCTGAGCTCCGGCGTGAGGCTGAACGTTCGCATGCTCGGCGCCGAACAGTTCTTTTGCTCTGTCGATGGCGAGCTTTTCAACTATATCTACGTATTCGCATCCGCCGTAATATCTTTTGTCCGGATATCCTTCGGCATATTTGTTGGTCAGCGGACTTCCGACGGCCTGAAGAACGGCTTCGGAAACAAAATTTTCAGATGCGATCATCTCAATCTTACCGCGCTGCCTGTTTACTTCCATGTCGATCGCCGCGGCGGCCTCCGGATCTACCTTGCGGATGACGTCTGAGTTGTACATAGGGAAATAACCTCCGAAATAAATAATGGATACGCCGGTATTATACCGATATACGGGAAGATAATCAAGAACAATATAGGCAGCCGCAAATTTTCAAACTTACTTCCGGTTTTTGAATGGATGCGGAAATTAGTGTGAGAAATGGGTATACTCTTTCACGGTGTTCTCGTATGGAAGGAGGAAAACAACATGAAACATTATGAGCACCTTAATTTTGAACACAGAAAAATCA
>CADBOE010000146.1 GCA_902796205.1 uncultured Ruminococcus sp.
CAACGTGCTCTGCTTCGGAGCGAGGGTGGTCGGAACGGAGCTTGCTAAAATGATCGTTGACGAATGGATCGACGCCGAATTCCAGGGAGGACGTCATCAGGGCCGGATCGATTATCTCAGGGAAATCGAGACAAGCAATTATCCCGCGTGCTGCGACGCTCAGCGGAAATAAACACTGGGTATAATGCTTCTGCCGGTTCCCTCGCGCGGCGCCGGCGGAGGTCTCATATAACCGAACATACTAAATTGGAGGAATTGACCTATGGACAAGCTCAGACTGCTTGAGTTGGAAAAGCAAGCGACTATCATCCGTATGCATATCATCGATGAAGTTTTTTCCGCTAATTCGGGACATCCCGGCGGATCGCTTTCCTGCACCGACATTTTCACTACGCTTTATTTTGAAGAAATGCGCGTCGATCCCAAGAACCCGAAATGGGCGGACAGGGATCGTTTCGTGCTTTCAAAGGGCCATTGCGCGCCGGCTCTCTACGCTACTCTGGCGGCGAAGGGATTCTTCCCCGAGGCGGATCTTAATACTTTCCGACGCATCGACAGCTATCTCGAAGGACATCCGAGCATGAATTACGTGCCCGGCTGCGACATGTCCACCGGTTCTCTCGGACAGGGCATCTCCACCGCCGTCGGTATGGCTCTCGCGGGAAAGATCGACAAAAAGGATTACAGAGTCTATTCGATCCTCGGCGACGGAGAACTCGAAGAAGGACTCGTCTGGGAAGCCGCGATGTCCGCCGCTCACTACAAGCTGGACAATCTCTGCGCTTTCATCGACTACAACGGCCTTCAGATAGACGGAAACATTACCGACGTAATGAATCCCGAGCCTATTTCCGATAAATTCCGCGCGTTCGGCTGGAACGTCATTGACACAGACGGACACGACATAGAGGCGTTAAAGGCCGCCATGGAGCTGGCAAAGCGCTGCAAGGGCAGACCTACCGCGGTCGTCTGCCACTGCCACAAGGGACACGGCGTTTCGTTCATGGAGGACAATTACGGCTGGCACGGCAAGGCGCCGAATCAGGAGCAGAGAGATCAGGCTATCGCCGAGCTTCAGCAGAAGCTGGACGGGATCGAAGCCGAGATCGCAAAGGTTAAGGAGGCTTGATTATAATGGGAAAAGTTGCTACAAGAGAAGCTTACGGTAACGCTCTTGCGCAGTACGGCGCCGATGAGCGCATCGTCGTTCTGGACGCCGACCTGTCCAAGTCCACCAAAACGGACACGTTCAAAAAAGTATATCCCGAAAGACATTTCAATATGGGCATTGCGGAAGCGGATATGATGTGCGTCGCGGCCGGCCTCGCCACCTGCGGAAAGATCGTTTTCGCGAGCACGTTCGCCATTTTCGCGGCCGAGCGCGCATGCGAGCAGATCAGAAATTCAATATGCTATCCGAAGCTCAACGTAAAGATCTGCGCGACTCACGCCGGACTTACGGTAGGCGAGGACGGAGCCTCCCACCAGTGCGTCGAGGACCTCGCCGTTATGCGCGCGCTGCCCAATATGACGGTTATCAGCACCTGCGACGAGATCGAAACGAACAGGGCGATAAAGGCCGCCATCGATTACGACGGACCCGTTTACATCCGTCTCGGAAGACTCGGAGTAGAGGCGGTCCACGGAGAGGACTTCAAATTTGAGATCGGAAAAGGCGTCACTGTCCGCGACGGAAAGGACGTAACGCTCGTGGCTACCGGACTTATGGTCCAGGAATCTCTTAAAGCTGCGGAGATACTTGCCGGTAAAGGCGTCGACGCGAGAGTCGTTGATATCCATACGGTCAAGCCGATAGACACCGAGCTCCTCGTGAAATGCGCGAAAGAGACCGGACTCATCGTCACCGTCGAGGAGCACAATATCTCCGGCGGACTCGGCGGCGCAGTCTGCGAGGCTCTTTCCGAGAATTACCCCTGCAAGGTCAAGATGATCGGCGTTCAGGAGAAATTCGGAAAATCCGGAACACCGGCCGCTCTGCTTGAAAAATACGGACTTACCGCGGAGCAGATCGCCGAAAAAGTTATCGCTGCGAAGGGCTGATAAAGCCGGCTTCTGTCTGCGATTATTGACAATTACCGATACTCAGGAGGGTGTTATATGTCAAACAGAAAAAAACTCTCGATGGACGGAAATACCGCCGCGGCTCACGTCAGCTACGCTTTTACCGAGGTCGCCGCGATCTATCCCATCACTCCTTCCAGCGTCATGGCAGAGCTCACGGACGCCTGGTCGGCGAACGGACTTAAAAACGTTTTCGGCGACAAAGTAAAAGTCGTTGAGATGCAGTCCGAAGCCGGCGCGGCGGGCGCGGTGCACGGAAGCCTTGCGTCGGGAGCGCTTACCACGACCTATACGGCTTCGCAGGGTCTTCTCCTCATGATCCCGAATATGTACAAGATCGCCGGAGAACTCCTTCCGAACGTAATTCACGTCTCGGCCAGATGCGTCGCTTCCCATGCTCTCAATATTTTCGGAGATCATTCCGACGTTTACGCCTGCCGCCAGACCGGGTACGCGATGCTCGCTGAGTCCAATCCCCAGGAGGTAATGGATCTCGGCGCCGTCGCTCATCTGTCCACCATAAAAGGAAGAGTGCCTTTCATCAATTTCTTCGACGGCTTCCGCACGTCTCACGAGATTCAGAAAATCGAGGTGTGGGATTACGACGTTCTCGACAGGATGATCGATAAGGACGCCGTTGCCGCGTTCAGGGCGAGGGCCCTCAATCCCGAGCATCCCGTTCTCCGCGGCAGCGCAGAGAACGGCGATATATTCTTCCAGCACAGGGAGGCCTGCAACAAATACTATGAAGAGCTTCCGGCCATCGTCGAAGACTATATGAACAAAGTCAACGCCGAGATCGGTACTGATTACAAGCTCTTCAACTACTACGGAGCTCCCGACGCCGAGCGCGTGATAATCGCGATGGGCAGCGTGTGCGACGTGGCGGAGGAAGTGATCGACTACATGAACGCCGCCGACGAGAAGGTCGGCCTCGTAAAAGTTCGCCTGTACCGTCCTTTCTGCGCCGACAAGCTCGTCGAAGCTCTCCCTGAGACGGTCAGGAAGATCGCCGTTCTGGACCGCACGAAGGAACCCGGCTCTCTCGGCGAGCCTCTGTATCTCGACGTTGTCACGGCTCTCGCTTCGAAGGGGATTTCGGGCGTGAAGATCGTCGGAGGACGTTACGGGCTCGGCTCGAAGGATACTCCTCCTTCTTCCGTTTTCGCCGTTTACGAAAACCTGAAGGCGGACGAGCCGAAAAAGGGCTTTACCATCGGGATCGTCGACGACGTCACTTGCCTGTCGCTCCCTGAAAAGAAGGCTCCGGACACGTCTCCCGAAGGCACGATCTCGTGCAAGTTCTGGGGTCTCGGCGGCGACGGAACCGTCGGAGCGAACAAGAACTCCATCAAGATCATCGGCGACCATACCGATAAATTCATTCAGGCGTACTTCCAGTATGACTCGAAGAAGACGGGCGGCGTGACCATCTCGCACCTCCGCTTCGGAGACAAGCCCATAAAGTCGTCGTATTATATCAACAAGGCGAATTTCGTTGCCTGCCACAACCAGGCTTACATCCACAAATATGATATCGTATCGGATATCAAGCCGGGCGGAACGTTCCTTCTTGACTGCCAGTGGAGCGGCGACGAGCTCGACGCTCATCTCCCCGCGGACGTAAAGAAATATATTGCCGAAAACGGCATCAATTTCTATACTATCAACGCGACCTCGCTGGCGATCAACCAGATCGGCAACGCCAAGGTTAAAAATACCATTCTGCAGTCCGCGTTCTTCGCTCTCGCGAAGATCCTTCCCAAGGACGAGGCTATCGAATATATGAAAAAGATGGCTTACAAGTCCTATATCAAGAAGGGTCAGGCGATGGTGGACCTTAACTACAAGGCCATCGACGCCGGCGCCGACGCCTTTGTCAAGGTCGACGTACCGGAGAGCTGGAAAAACTGCGCTCCCGACGCTCCCGAGGCGGCAGCCGTCAGCAGCCGCAAAGACCTCGAGAAGTTCGTCAATACGGTCGTTACTCCCGTCGGAAAGATGAAAGGCGACAGCCTGCCCGTTTCTGCCTTCTGCGATTACGTCGACGGCACGTTCCCGCAGGGCGCGTCCGCTTTCGAAAAACGCGGCGTCGCCGTTTTCGTTCCCGAGTGGAATCCGGCAAAATGCGTACAGTGCAACACGTGCGCCTACGTCTGCCCGCACGCCGCCATCCGTCCGTTCGCCATGGACGCAGGAGAGGCGGACAAGGCTCCCGCTTCGACGAAATTTGCTCCGAAGATGATCGGAAAGGGACTTGAAGAATACAAATTCACGATGGCCGTCTCTCCGCTCGACTGTATGGGCTGCGGCGTATGCGTGAAAGCCTGCCCCGTTTATAAAACGGCGGAGAAGAAGGCGCAGGCGGCCGGCGAAAAGGTCGATACTTCAGCCGTACCGCTTCGCATGGTCGCACAGGAGACGCAGGCGGAGCAGCAGGCCGCTTTCGATTACGCTGTCGGGAACGTTTCCAAGAAGGAGCTTCCTTTCGCGGAAACCACCGTAAAGGGAAGCCAGTTCAATCAGCCTCTTCTTGAATTCTCCGGATCCTGCGCCGGATGCGCCGAAACGTCTTACGCCCGCCTTGTCACGCAGCTGTTCGGCGAGAGAATGTATATTTCGAACGCCACGGGCTGCTCGTCGATCTGGGGCGGAAGCGCTCCCGCGACGCCTTACACGGTAAACAGGGAGAGCGGACACGGACCCGCGTGGGCAAACTCGCTGTTCGAGGACAACGCCGAGCACGGCCTCGGTATCGCCATCGGCCAGGAGACAATCAGAAAGCGTCTGATCGGTTACGTGAAAGAACTCAGGGAAGGCGTCAGCGACGAGTCGAAGCTCGCGGTGATCGACGCTTACCTCGGATCCGTTGACGACGGAAAGGCCAACCAGAAGGCGGCCGCCGATCTCGTCGCCATGCTTGAAAAGTGCGGATGCGACAATCCTCTGCGCACAAAGATCCTTGACGATAAGCAATATCTTGCGAAGAAGTCCGTGTGGATCTTCGGCGGCGACGGTTGGGCATACGACATCGGCTTTGGCGGCCTTGACCACGTCATCGCTTCCGGTGAGGACGTGAACATTTTCGTGTTCGATACCGAGGTTTATTCCAATACGGGCGGTCAGGCTTCGAAGGCTTCGAGACTCGGCCAGGTCGCTCAGTTCGCGGCTGCCGGAAAGGAAGTCGGAAAGAAGTCGCTCGCCGAGATCGCGATGTCGTACGGATACGTCTACGTCGCGCAGGTCGCCATGGGCGCCGACCTCAACCAGACCATTAAGGCTCTTGTCGAGGCCGAGGCTTACCACGGGCCCTCGCTCGTCATCGGATACGCTCCGTGCGAGATGCACGGCGTAAAGGGCGGCATGGGCAACTGCCAGCTCGAGATGGAGCGCGCGGTCAATGCCGGTTACTGGCAGATGTTCCGCTATAATCCCGCTCTTCGCGCGGAAGGCAAGAATCCGCTGTCCGTCGATTGCAAGGATCCCACCGCGAGCTACCGCGACTTCATCACGTCGGAAACGCGTTACAGCCGCCTCATCCAGTCGTTCCCCGACAGGGCCGAGGAACTGTTCGCGAAAGCCGAGGAGGATGCGAAAGCACGCTACGACAGGCTTAAAAAGATGTCGGCTCTTTACGAGTGATTTTTGATCATTGGTTGCCCGCCGACGGAAAACGGGCGGCTCCGATAAGGAAAAGACGGACGCCCGCCGTCCGTCTTTTTTGCGTCAACGCACGTTAAAGCGGGTGAGACGAAACTGCCGCACCGTTGACATGTAAGCCGCTTTGCGGTATAATCATCCGTTGACCGGACGTCGTCCGGCGGCATTAAAGATTATTGAAGGAAGCGGTATAATGACAAAGATCGATATTATTTCCGGATTTCTCGGAGCCGGAAAGACAACTCTTATAAAGAAGCTTATCACCGAAGCGTACAAAGGCCAGAAAGTGGTCCTGATAGAGAATGAATTCGGCGAGATAGGGATCGACGGCGGCTTTATGAAGGATGCCGGAATCGAGATCACGGAAATGAATTCCGGATGCATATGCTGCAGCCTTGTAGGAGATTTCGGCGAAGCTCTCGAGAAAGTCATTTCAGAGTTTGCGCCTGACCGCATCGTTATCGAGCCCTCGGGCGTCGGAAAGCTCAGCGACGTTGTCCGCGCGGCTTCTCAGGCGGAGAACGAAAACGTGAAGATCAACGCAAGATGCGTTGTCGCCGACGTCAATAAAGCCCGTATTTACATTAAAAATTTCGGCGAGTTTTACAATAATCAGATCGAGACGGCGACGTGCATTATTCTGAGCCGCACGCAGAACGTATCTCAGGAGAAGCTCGAGGAGGCCGTGAAGCTGATACGTGAGCATAATCCCGAGGCGGTCATCATCACGACGCCGTGGGATGAGCTTGACGCATCCGCGATTCTTGAGGCTATGGAAAAGGGCGATCGCGACATTGTCAGGGAGCTGATGGATGAGGAGGATATCTGCCCGGAGTGCGGACATCATCATCACCATCACGACGATGAGGAAGACGAGGATGACGATCACGATCACGGCGAGTGCGGCTGCCATCACCATCATGACGATGACGACGATGATGATGATGATGAATGCTGCTGCCATCATCACGATCACGCTCACGAGAATGACCACGATCACGAGCACGATCACGAGCGTGAACATGAACATGAACATGAACATGAACATGAACATGAACATGAACATG
>CADBOE010000147.1 GCA_902796205.1 uncultured Ruminococcus sp.
AATATTGCTTTATCATTTGTATCACCCGTATGAAGGATATACATTATTGCAGTTCCTTTGTCAAATTTTTCATGCGTGAGCCCTGTGTAAATAACCGCGTCGTCGTCTCCGTAATAGTCCGGACGCACGCCGGCGGCGACATAGCCGAGTTTTTCGTAAAGCGATCTGGCAGCGGTGTTTTTCGACCTTACTTCGAGGAATATCTCGCTGCAGCCGGCGGCAAAGAAAGCTGTTCTGAGCTCCTGCATGAGTCTCGTGCCGATGCCCCGTCTCCTGAATCCTGGGAGCACGCATATTCTCTGGATCTCCCCCTGGTCTCCCGCGATCACACCGCACGCGTATCCCGCTTTTCCGTGAGCTGCAGCAGCGGCATTTCCCGGTGAAGCTGTTCCGGAGCTGCTTTCCGGCCCCGTTACGGGCGTCGTTCCGGTTCGGCCGTCAGGATCGCTTCCGGACGCTTCTTCGCGCCGGTCAGGCATCGAGGCAACGGCAAAAATATACGAGCCTGAAGACAATGCCGATTCGAGCATGCCTTCGGTCCACGGTTCGCCGAAGCAGTCCGCTTCAAGCGAAGCGAGCTCCGCGGAGGAAAGATTCCGGTTTACTCCCGCGTTTGCAGCCGCGTTCGCTCCCCGTTCAGCGTTCGGAGTCATCGTCACCACTCCTTCATGTAATTGATCTTGAGAGATTCCGGCGAAAAACGCATCCGGCCGCGATTATTCTCGTAAATTCTTTCGCCGAGCGCGGCGACAGCCGCCGGATCCGGATAGAGCGAATCGTTATCCGCCACGACGTCCTTAAAAGAACCTGACGCGTCGCCGATCAGCTTCAATACGGCGGCGTTCAGAAGCGCGTCGCCGCAAATAATTATTTTTCTGTTTCCGTATTTTTCGCTGATAGCTCCGAGTATCGCCGATACGCTGTCCGCGGCGGGGCCCCATACGGGGAGCCCGTTTTCATACAGACATGCGTATGCCCGCGCGTTTCTGGCGTCGATAAGCGGCAGAACGAGCTCGTCGCCGCGCCGGGCGGTCTCCATGAGCGCGTCGAGAGTGTTGACGCCGACGATCGGCTTTCCCGCGGCGTATGCAATCATTTTGGCCGTTGCCACGCCTATCCGCACGCCCGTGAAAGAGCCCGGTCCGGCAACGACGCTGACGAGGTCGGTCTGCGCGGGCATAACGTCCGCGGCGGCATACAATGCCTGGATCTCAGGCAGGAGTTTTACGGAATGTGTTCTTTTGTCGGCCTGCGAAACGGCCGCTACGACCTTACCGTCGCGTGTAAGACAGACGCCGGCGTTCGCGCATGAGGTGTCGATCCCAAGTGTCAGCATTTCGTTTCCTCCTCCCGGAAATCAGAGCCGGGGCGGACTATCGTCAGGTCGCGTCGCTCGGGACCCAGGTCGTCGCGTCTCCTGATGGCAACGGAAAAAATGCGTTCGGGCAGATCGTAAAGTTCGGGTATCCTGTCTGCCCATTCGACGACGGTGATTCCCCCGCGGTCAAGATATTCGCCGAATCCGGCGTCGTACAGTTCTTCAGCGGACGAAAGCCTGTAAACGTCCATATGAAACACGGGAAGTCTTCCGCCTTCATATTCGTTAACGATAACGAACGTCGGGCTGGAGACCGTGCCGTCGTATCCGAGTCCGCGGAGAATTCCCTGCGTAAAATGCGTCTTGCCCGCGCCGAGATCGCCGGTCAGCAGAACAAGATCGCCGGGCTGAAGCTCAGCCGCGAGCAATTCTCCGAGGCGGCCCGTTTCTCCGGCTCCGCAAGTCGTGTATTTTGATTCGTTTTCGTTTGTTTTTATGCTATCAGCTGCCATATATCAACGAAAACCCCGAATTTGCATCCGGGGTTCTGAAAGACCGGCGAAAACCGGTAAATTGCATTGCAATGACGGACGGCAATCGGCGAAAGCCTGATTTCCGGCAGCGTCCCGGTCAGCGCTTGCTGAACTGAGGCGCTCTTCTCGCCTTTTTGAGACCGTACTTCTTTCTTTCTTTCATTCTGGGATCTCTGGTGAGGAAGCCTTCCTGCTTGAGATTTGACTTGCTGTCCGGATCCGCCTCGACGAGAGCTCTCGCGATCCCGTGTCTGATGGCGCCTGCCTGTCCCGTGAATCCGCCGCCGGTAACTTTGCAGTTAACGTCGAATTTGGATCCGTTTCCGGTGAGCTCGAGCGGCTGGCGGACAATGAGCTTCAGAGTTTCAAGTCCGAAATACTCGTCGATGCTCTTGCCGTTGATGGTTACCGCGCCGCTGCCGGGAAGCAGTTCGACTCTTGCGACCGACTTTTTCCTTCTGCCTGTTGCGAAATATGTATCTGCCATAATAACGTCCTCCTAAGCCTTAAATCTCGTAAGTCTCGGGCTTCTGGGCCTGATGATCGTGCTCAGCTCCGGCATATACCTTAAGCTTTCTGAACATCTTGCGTCCGAGAGCATTTTTCGGGAGCATGCCTTTCACGGCTGCCTCGACCGGATATGTGGGATGACGCCTGACCATATCCTTGTACGTGACTTCCTTGAGTCCGCCGGCGTATCCGGTGTGATGACGGTAAAGCTTATCGGTATATTTTTTCCCGGTAAGGGCAACTTTATCCGCGTTAAGGACAATGACAAAATCACCTGTGTCCTGGTTCGGGGTGAATTCGGGTTTGTTTTTTCCTGTGAGCAGCGTGGCAACAACGGTGGCCAGCCTTCCCAGTGTTTTTCCTTCGGCATCGATCACATACCATTTCTTTTTCGCAGCGTCAACGTCTGCGGCTTTAGCTGAATATGTAGCCATGGCTTGGTTTTCCTCCTGATGTACTTAATTCGCCCCTCTTGCGGCGAACAGCGTGCATTTTACATCATCATTCCGGCGATGTCAACTCCATTTTCGCCTGATTCTGAAATATATCGCTGTTTCTTTCATTTTCTCTTTATTTTTCTCGTTTTCTCTTGTTTTCTCACTTTTCATTTCACTTTGATTCTGCTCCGCTCCAAGCGAGGAAACAACGCCCCTGCAGCCCGCCTCTGCCTGAAACCCGGGTCTGTCCCCGGTTGCACGACCGGACGATTTCGGCAAATATCAGGAAATAAACCGCGAGAAGGCTCATGGCAGCGTGATTCTTGCCGTTTCGGATTCCGGTTAAAACCCGGGTCTGTCCCCGGTTGCACTTCCGGCGGAACCATGGACGCCGCAGCTCATCGCAACCCGGGT
>CADBOE010000148.1 GCA_902796205.1 uncultured Ruminococcus sp.
CCCCGCGGAAACCAGGGTCTGTCCCCCGTTGCACACCCCCCGCTCACACCGGACCGGCTCCCAGAAAACGGAAGTTGAAACGCCCCGCGCGTTATTATATAATAAAAAAGCGGCACACCATCTTACGCCGCAAAGGAGCGAGGTAGCATGGAAAAAGCAGCAGCTGAAAAGTATTTTCAACCCGGCATCGAATGCGCGAGCAGAGAAGAAATCATCCGCATCCAGAACGAAAAAATCGTAAAACAGATCCGGCGCGTGTGGGACGCGGTACCGTATTACCGCCGTAAAATGGAAGAAAAGGGAGTCACGCCCGACGATATCAGAAGCATTGACGACATATATAAACTGCCGTTCCTGTCAAAAGCGGACCTCCGGGACGCCTATCCGTACGGGCTGCTCGCGAAGCCGCTCAGGGACTGCGTCAGGATACAGTCCACGTCCGGAACGACGGGAAAAAGAGTGGTCGCGTTTTATACGCAGCACGACATAGACCTCTGGGAGGAATGCTGCGCGAGAGCGATCGTCGCCGCCGGAGGATCGGCCGACGACGTGTGCCAGGTATCGTACGGATACGGGTTGTTCACGGGCGGCCCGGGGCTCAACGGCGGATCGCACAAGGTCGGCTGCCTCACCATTCCTGCCAGCTCCGGAAATACCGAGCGGCAGATAATGTTCATTATGGACCTGAAGGCGACCATACTCTGCTGCACTCCGAGCTACGCCGCTTATCTCGGCGAAACGATGAAGGAAATGGGCTACGGCCCTGACGACATACCGCTCAAGGCCGGCATATTCGGCGCCGAGGCGTGGAGCGAGGAAATGCGCCGCAGCATCGAAAAAACGCTCGGCATAAAGGCGTACGACATTTACGGGCTTACCGAGATCTCCGGCCCCGGCGTCTCCTTCGAATGCTCCGAGCAGCGCGGAATGCACGTCAACGAAGACCACTTCTACGCGGAAATAATTGACCCCGACACCGGCGAAGTCCTGCCCGAAGGCAGCCAGGGCGAGCTCGTTTTCACCTGCCTCGACAAGGAAGCATTCCCGATGATCCGCTACCGCACCAGAGACATTTGCGTTCTGACGCGCGAAAAATGCTCCTGCGGCCGCACCCACATACGCAGGCGCAAGCCTCAGGGCCGCACCGACGACATGCTGATCATCCGCGGGGTCAACGTTTTCCCCTCCCAGATAGAGACCGTGCTCCTGAACCAGGGCTACGCTCCGAATTACCAGATCGTCGTCGACAGGGTCAACAACACCGACACGCTCGACGTTCTCGTCGAAATGACGCCGGAAATGTTCACCGACAACCTCGGGGATATCGCCGAACGCCAGAATAAGATTTCGAGCGGTCTTCTCGCCATGCTCGGCATAAAAGCGAAGGTTTCGCTCGTGGCTCCGAAGTCGATCACAAGAAGCGAGGGAAAGGCCGTGCGCGTCATCGACCGGCGCAAGATCTGACAGGCCGCATCTATTTTAAGGAGGGAACAATATGCGTTTGAAACAGATTTCGGTATTTCTTGAAAACAGACCGGGAATGCTCCTGCAGCTGACCGGGGCGCTGGCCGCGGCCGACGTCAATATGCGCGCTCTTTCGCTGGCCGAGACTAAGGACTTCGGTATCGCGAGAATAATTGCCGACGACGTCGAAGGGGCAATGAACGCCATCCGCGAGGCCGGTTTCGTCGCGAGCCTTACTCCCGTGCTCGCCTACGCAATTCCCGACGAAGCGGGCGGTCTCAACAAGCTCCTCAGAATCTTCGGCGACGCCGGTGTCAATATCGAATACATGTATTCGTGCCTTTTCCCCGGCGACGATTCAAAGGCGGTAATGATCTTCCGCGTCGCGAACACCCAGTCCTCCGAGGAAGCGCTGAAATCGCTCGGACTCGAATAAAATTTTCCCGCTTTTCTGCACGGTAACCATGACAACCATGATCACCAGGAGAAGCGGGAAAACCGCAGCCGTTGTTTATTCTTATATCCGTATCAGCCCGGCAGCCCACGTTGCGGCCGCCCGGGTCGCATTCTGATTTTCAACCGGGTCCCGTTCTCAACTTCGCCCTTGTCCCGTTCTGCTTTTCACCCGGGTCCCGTTCTCAACTTTGCCCGGCTCACTTTCCGTACCTCGCCCCGCTCACGTCCTGAACTTCACTTCTGCGACGCGAACGCAATAGCTGCGGCCGTAAGGGAACGGCGTGAGAGCCACGTTGACGCTGCCGCCGGACTGCTCGAAATGCAGCTCCTCCCCGTTGTCCATCCAGCGTATCGAACCGACCGGAAGCGGGACGCGGTCGAACGAGAGCGTTCCGTCCTCGCCGGCGGCGGGATCGACCTCGATGAAGCGGCGGTTCGCGAATTTGAACAGGTATGCGACGGACGGGTCGCTGACGTCGCGCAGCAGAAATTCCCTTTTATCTCCGTATCTCAGGAACGGTCGCCCGTTGCGCACGGCGCGGCCGTAAATCTTCATCCACCGTCCGATGCATTCCATCGTGGCGCGCTGCATCGGCTCCACCCCGCCGTCCGGATCGGGTCCGATATTCAGCAGGAAATTCGCGCCGACCTTGCGGCATTCGCAAAGCTCCTCTATGAGCTGCCCGACCGACTTGAAATTTATGTCGTCTGCCTTTCCCCAGTGGTCGCACAGCGTTTCGCACATCTCGCCCGACAGGTATTTGGGCTGACCCGTCCTGTCCACCGGCTCCGGACGTCCGCGCTCGTACGTGACAGCGTCGATCTCCCCCCTGCCGACCGCTCCGCGAGCCTCAATGCCGGTATTGTTTATTATCATTGCCTCCGGCTGATAACGCCGTATAGTCGCGTACAACCTGTCCTCGCGCCAGTCTGCGTCCGGGCGCGACCAGTTCCCGTCGAACCAGAATCCGCCCACGGGGCCGTAATTCCTGCACAGTATCTCAACGCTCGCCGTAAGATATTCGAGATAGGCGTCAAAATCGGCGTCGAATTCGGGCCGGTGCCAGTCGAGCGTGGTATGATAGAAAAACGGGACAATGTCCGCGCTCCTGCAGCGGTCGACAAACTCGGCGATCAGATCCCGCCCCGCGGCCGAATGGACGGCGTCGAACGGATCGAGCCCGCGCGTGTCATAAAGCGAAAAACCGTCGTGGTGCCGCGTCGTGAGCGTGATATACGAGCATCCCGCGGCTTTCGCGGTATCAACGATCCTTCCCATATCGCCTGGAGCGAACGTGCTCGACAGGCTCTCGTACTGCTCCTTCGGGATCTTCTCTATATCCCTCGCCCACTCGCCTCTGCAGAGCTGCGAATACAGCCCGAAATGAACGAACGTCCCGAAAGCAAGCTGCTCGAAGCGCCTTACGCGCGGGAGCGCCGCCGGGACGTTGCCGGTCTCGATATTCAGTCCATGTGTGCGATCCATGTTGACCTCCTTTATCCGCGTGGCAGATCAGGCATTGTCCCCTCCAGCCTCCGCTCTCATCATCTCCGAAAGCTCGTCTGCGCCGTTCGACGCCTCCCGCATGCTTTTCACCGATTTGCTGTGATTTATGGGCTTCCATTCGACCTTTCCGAAAAGCGAGGCGATCGAGATGGGTAGATACGTCATCATGAAGAACGGAAAAGTGAACATGTAAACGATCTTCCGCGCGGAAGACGTGTGAATGTATTTCCATTCCGTTACCGTCGCGACGGCGCCGACGAAAAACACGGACGCGTACATAAGGCCCAGCAGGCCGGCGAGCGACGCAAGCGCGGCGAGCACCGTGCCTCCGCTGAGGAGTCCCTTCGTTATGAACACGACGTTCAGGATCAGCGAAACGACGGTCAACAGGTATGCGGGAGCGATCGCCATCAGCATATCGTAGCACGAGAAGCTTCCGCGGAAAACGCCCTTTACCATTTTCCAGCCGTAGTCGCGTATGACCTGCAGGAAACCGCGGGACCAGCGCTTGCGCTGACGCCACGACTGCGAGAATTTGACAGGCTGCTCGTCGTAAAACATCGCCCCGGAGGCAAACGCAATCTTCCTGCCCTTCGTGATCTGGTCGACGGACATCTGTATGTCTTCTGTCAGCAGATAATACGGCCAGGGTCCCGTTTCCTCGGCGACCTTCCGGCTGAACATAAATCCGGTGCCCGATATCGCGCAGCTCGTTCCGAGCAGATAGCGCGAATGGCTGAGGTAGCGGCTTTCTCGTATGAACCAGAGCGAATAACCCGCCGTGATCCAGTTGTCGCCGTAATTTTTGCTGTTTCTGTAGCTGGTCACTATATCGTTTCCCGCGCAGAACGTGTTGTGCATCTGCTCGACGTAATCGTCGCGAAGGATATTGTCCGCGTCGAAAACGAAATACGCGTCGAAGCCGTCGGGGTAATCCTCGGCGATATGCCGCATAAGCTCGTTCATGGCATATCCTTTTCCGACGAGCTCGGTATTGAAGCGTTCGTACACGTTTACGCCCTTCTCCCGGCAGACGTCAGCCGTTCTGTCGGTGCAGTTGTCGGCCATAACGAAAATGCTGATCTTCGACTGGTCGTACGTCTGACGGCGGAGGCTGTCGATCAGGTCCCCGATCACGTGTTCCTCGTTCCTGCCGCAGATCATCACGGCGTAATGCTTGTCATGAGGCGCTTTCGGAGCGATCTTTTTTCCGCGCAGGATCCACGGAACCGGTATGTAAAAAAACTGGTAGGCATAGCATACCAAGAAGACTATTCCGATAATATGATTTATTATTTCAAGAGTTTCCAAAATCTATCCAGTCCGGTCGTTAATATTATTTTCAATGCACGCAACCGCATCTGCCAGGTGAGTATAGCACAGGCACGGCAGGGTGTCAATCTGCAGCCGCGTCATACTTCGCAGGCATACTTTCGCATGTATTTTTTGCGGACACGCACCGCGGGGCGCGCGCGTTTTTTTACCCGCGAGCCGCGGGTCCCCTGCCGGCTTCACGGCTTCGCGGTTCTCTCACGGCGAAGCATGGCTCCACGACGTGCCGTCGAACACCATTCCCCACTTCTCGGCCGCCGCGCCGGGTCCGCCCGCAACCTCGTCATCGGTAACCTGTATCGCCTCCGCGAGTATCTGCACGTTCAGCGAAAAGATCGGATCGACGGGATAATCCACCTTCACCGACTCTATAAGCTTCGCCGTGAACTCTTCAGGCTGCACGATGCCGTTATAATACCAATAGCCGGTACGCAGCCTGTCGATCTCGTTCATCCCGGAAGTGCTTTCGCTGTTCGTCCATTTCGAATCGAAATCCGCGGGCAGCGTTATGGTGACGCGCTCCTTGTCGACGCCGCCCTCCTGCTCTCTCGTCCCGTCCGCGTTCACGTAATAACGGTATTTTTCGGGGCGGTCCATGATGACGTTGCCGTCCTTATCCATCCAGTTAGCGATGACCTTC
>CADBOE010000149.1 GCA_902796205.1 uncultured Ruminococcus sp.
TGAAAGTGACAGGCGGCAGCGCGCCGGCGATAATGATTGAAAACAAAAGCGGGGCGGCGATCGTTGCCGACGGAATACTCGCCACGGGTTCGACCGTGAAGCTCTCGGACAACGGGAAAATAATTGCCGCCTACACCGTGATAATAAAGGGCGACGTCAACGGAGACGGCGCCGTGGGCATCGGCGATTTCGCGAAGCTCAGGCAGCATCTTCTGCGTGGCGGCGTTATCAGCGGAGCCGATTTTTATGCCGCCGATCTCAATGACGACGGAACGACTGGAATAGCGGATTTCGCGAAGCTCAGGCAGTTCCTCCTCGGCAGGATAAGCCTCGACTGAGCGCGGCCCGTACGACCGCTTCTGGAGTAAACAGATGAAAGATAAACGTATCAGAACGAGAATGAAATATTTTGCGGCCGCGGTTTCGGCGATCATTGCCGGCGTCGCCGCTTTTATGATCTTCGCCCGCACGGGCGCTGAAAGAGCGTATGCCGCCGTAAATCTTACGATAACTCTTTCGAGGGAGCAGGCCGGGCTTCCGACCGACGAGCTCGAACCCGGAGACACGGTTACCGCCGCGATCTCGTTCGACGGCGGGAAAGACGTCACGGGAATGCAGGTTTACGTGGAATACGATGCCGAACTTGAATACGTGACCAATACGCTAACAGAAGATATCACAGACTGGGTGGGGAAAGAAAAGGACAGAAGGCGCATAACGATCCTGGTGGCTCCGAAGGTTCCGGTACCGAAGGGCGAGCTTTGCAAAATCACTTTCAAAGTGGCTGATGATTCGAAGAGAGATATAGCCGTAAATATCAAGGCGACGCTCGACAGTTATTCCGATAACAATTTTAATCAATTTCAACCCGGCGCCTTCACGACGAAACCGATCCACATTATTCCGGCTCCTTCTCCCACACCCACGCAGCGTCCTACGGCGACGCCAACCGAGCGCCCGACCGCGACTCCCACGCAGCGCCCGACGGCGACGCCAACCGAGCGTCCGACGGCGACACCCACCGAGCGCCCTACCGCGACGCCCACGCAGCGCCCGACGGCAACGCCAACCGAGCGCCCGACCGCGACTCCCACTGAGCGACCTACCGCGACGCCAACCGAGCGCCCTGCCGCGACGCCCACGCAGCACTCCGCCGTAACGCCGACAGGCGAAACGACGGCCGATCCTTCGCAAACTGCGCCGATCGCGCCTACCGGCGACGCCGGAACGGCCGATCCTTCTCAGACCGGCGGAACGCCCGCCGTATCAGAGCCTGCCGCGTCGGAACCTGCCGGGACCCCCGCGCCCACGCCGTCGCCGACGGTCCTGCCCACAGAGTACGTTGCCGTATCCACACCGCCTGAAAACGACGGATCGACTCCTCTCCGGGATAATGACGACAGAAAAATCTTCTCGATGAGATCGGTCCTGCTGTGGATCTTCGCCGCGGTTATTACCGGAATATGGATCGGTATTGCCGCAGGATATATCATCTGGGGAAGAATCAGAAGAGGAAAAAGCAATACCGGCGTTATAGGGCGCGATATATTCGTGCTGTTCTTGACGTCCGCGCTTCTGCTCGGCCTCGGGGCATCCGGAACGGGAGCGATCCGCTCATCCGCAAATGCCGTCCGGGCGGCCGAACCCGCCGAAACCGCGGCGCATGAAACGACCGGCGCTCCGGAAACGACAGAACCGCCCGCGGACAACACCGGTATTCCTGAGGCTACTCCCGGAAATACGGATACGGCAACGGAAGAACCTACGGCCGACGTTACCGGGGATCCGGGCGGGGAACGCACGGAAGAACCGACCGGAGAGCCGACGTCAGATCCGACCGGCGATCCCGGCAGCACGACCGGTCCCGGTACTTCTGATGAAACTGCGCCTCCGGAAAGTCCTACGCAGGGCGCGACTGAAGAGACAGAAGAACCGACCGTGACGCCGTCAGAAACCGTTACTCCGGAGCCTACGGAAGTTCCGACGAGAACGCCTTATCCCACGAGAACGCCAACGGCCGTACCAGAAGAAACGCTGCTGCCAACGCTTCCGCCGCTGACACAGCCGCCTCTCGGAGACGCCGCCACGGCCGGAGCCACGGATCAGCACGGCGGGATCGTTCCCGTTCCGACCGGACCAACGCCGACGGTGAAAACGGAACACGTGGAGGTGTCGGAGGTCGACACGGCGTACAGGCTGTCCGATTTTATTCAGACACTTTGCTATATCGCATACGGACTCGCAGCTTTGCTTCTGCTCGCGGGACTCGTCAGGATAATATGGCTGCTCGCGTTCAAGAAAGACATAGTGCCCCCGGCGCCACCGTCGGGAGACGCGCAGTCGTCCGAGAAGAAAAAAACGAAAAAGCTGGACCGGAACGTCAATTCCGGCGACGTTGAAGTCAGACAGAACGGGTGGAATTAAAAAGCGGATGTTCTGGTATATATTCTCCGGAGTTATCGCGATATTGCTGATCGTTGGCGTTGCCGTAATGAAGCGTATGCAGAATAACGCTGCCGAGCTTTCCGTAAAAGAGGAAATATTTGACTGCGGCGCGGAGACGAATGCGCCGGAGGAAACGGGCTTCTGCTTCTGCTCAGACCTTCATATAAGACGAATGCCCGTCCCGTGGAGCAGGATCCTCGTAGCCGTTAAAGAGATGAAGCCGTCCTTCCTGCTTCTCTCCGGCGACCTTGTGAACTCGGCCGACGATCTTACCGCGGCGAGAGATTTCATTTATTGTATCGCCGCCGGAGCCGGCATTCCCGTAATAATAACTCCCGGAAATCACGATAACGGCGTGGCGTCGTCAATGGCAGGCGGAGCGGCCGCCTTCGCGGACTTTTTTACGTCCCTGCCTTGCGATATACGCGTGCTTTCCGATGAATATACGACCGTCGGCAACGTGCTGATAGGGGGGCTGAACGACGTCGGCGCAAGGACCGCTCCGGCCGGCCCGCTCGTGAAACAATGGGCCGAAAAGGCGGCCGCTGACGGAATGATATTCATATTGGCGACCCATAACGCCGATCTTCTTCTCGATCCGTCTCTCGCGGAAATTCAGCCTGATCAGGTATGCGCCGTTTTTTCCGGACATACTCACGGAGGGCAGATCCGCATGGTGAGAGGGCTGGAATTCAGAGCGCTGAAAAACGACGTGCTGCCGAAGCGGAATATCTATTACGGAAGACACGACGTCGGAGGCTACAGGCTCTGCATCACCTCCGGGCTCGGCTGCGCGCTCGTCAGAATGCGAAGCGGGACGCGGCCGGAGCTGGTAAACGTCAGGCTCCGGGCTCGCAAGGCCGGCGGCGCGGCCGGAACGTAGCCGATCGTCAGGCGCCCGGCGGATCATCCGGCACCCGGCGGCTCTCCCTGCGTGCGGTCCCGGCGAACCGTCCGGGCGCATCCGCGACGCCCGCAGCCGCACTCCTTTTCCGCCTCTTAAAATTGCGTTGAATTTTTTTCTCCGGTGTGGTAAAGTAGGGGTACAAACGGATCGGGAGGAGATCGAAAATGGTTAAAGTATTTTACGGAAAAAAAGGCACCGGAAAAACGAAACACATGCTCGAGAGCGCGAATACGCTCGTAAGAGAATCTAACGGCGTCGTGGTTTATATTGACGACAGTAATGAGCTTCTTGTTAAATTGTCCCACAGGATCAGATTCATAAATATTCTCGATTATCCGGTTTACGGATCGGACGCTTTTCTCGGATTTATCTGCGGAGTTGCTTCGCAGAATTACGATATCGAAACGATCTTTATCGACGGTCTTACGTATATCGTCCATCAGGACGCGGATTCCCTTAAAAAATTCTTCGACGGCATCGCGAAGATATCGGCTGAGCACAACGCTGATTTCTACATCAGCATAAACGGCGACGAGGCGAATATTCCGCCGTTCATTCAGCCCTACGTCTGAGCGCCCGGCGGAGCACGACCGTATTCTGAGGGGACGGAGCAGGGTTGACAGTCACACTGGATGTTTATCTGCTGGAGAGCACTCTGGCATTTGACAGGCACTATACGTACCTCGCCGAAGAGGCGCCCGGACAGGAGCGTGCGCTGAGGCGGGGTTCGTTTGTTTTTGTTCCTTTCGGGCTCGGAAACCGAACCATGGAGGCCGTCGTGTGGAACGTCCGCGAGGGTGCGGACGACGCCGGACGGAAATTGAAATATATTCTGCGAGCCGGGAGCGACGAGCCTCTGAGCGAGCGGGAATTCAGTCTGTGCATGGGCCTTTGCGGCAGATACGCCTGCACTCCGGGTGCCGCCGTCCAGTGCATCAGACCGTTTCGCGGAAAGACGTCCGCGCTGAGCAGAACGGTAGAGACGGTCAGCCTCGCGGTTCCGGCCGCAGAAGCTCTTGAACTTGTAAAGAAAACCGTTCTGAAGAATATCTGGCAGATCAGAATAATAGAATATCTCTGCTCGTCTGGCGGAGAACGTGCCGACGCGGATAAAGTGCTGTTCGTTACCGGAGCGAAAAAGGATCATCTGAAGCAGCTCGAGAAAAAAGGATATATCACACGCGCCGAAAGAGAAGCCGGCGACGGCGATATGCAGACGGAGGACGGGACGGAGAATTACGCGCTCGACACCTATTCGGAGCATAAACTGAACGATGGTCAGCAGAAGGCTTACGATGCCGTGCGGGAATGCGTTGACGGCGGCGGAGGGGGACGTTTTCTGCTCCACGGAGTGACCGGAAGCGGGAAGACGGAAGTATATATGCATCTGATATCCCACGTGCTCGCCCGGGGCGGATACGCGGTCATGATGGTGCCTGAAATATCGCTTACACCGCAGATGATATCGCATTTTACAAGCCGTTTCGGACGGAACGTCTCCGTATGGCATTCAGGGCTTACCGACGGCGTCAGGCACAGGGAATGGTACAGAATGAAAAAAGGGCTCGCGCGGGTCGCCGTCTGCACGCGTTCGGGTATATTCATCCCTTTTCCGAAGGCCGATCTCGTTATCATAGACGAGGCGCACGACGGTTCGTACAGATCGGAGGAAAGCGGTCTCAGATTTGACGCGCGCGAGGTGGCTGAGCTTCGCTTCGGAAAAGAGGCGGCAATCGTTTACGGCTCCGCGACGCCGGACGTTTCGACGTACTACAGAGCTTTGAACGGCGATATAAAGCTCCTTACGCTCGATAAAAGAGCGGGCGCGGGGTCAATGCCGGAGATCAGGATAGCGGATATGAGAGAGGAACGGGCCGGCGTCGCCCGGGGCGGGATATTCTCTGAAATGCTCCTCGATGCTATGAGGGATAATTACGCCTCGGGCGGACAGACGATGCTTTTCGTAGGCAGACGCGGTTACAGCTCCCGTCTGTTCTGCAGGGATTGCGGCCGGTCGATGGTCTGCGCTTCGTGCGGTCTTCCGATGACGTACCACAACGCTGCGGAAAGGCTGCTTTGCAATTATTGCGGAAAAGTGGTACCGGCGCCCGTAAAATGTCCGGCCTGCGGTTCGTCCGCGCTCGGATTCGGCAGCCCCGGAACGGAAAGGGTCGAGGAAAGCGTGAGAAAGCTATTCCCCGGGGCCGGGGTGCTGAGAATGGATTCGGATACGGTTCACGGACGCGACGGACACGGCGCCGTGCTGCGGAAATTCCAGAAGGAGAAGGTGCCGTTCCTTATCGGAACGCAGATGATAACAAAAGGGCACGACTTTCCGGGCGTTACGCTTGTCGGAATAATCGACGCCGACGGACAGATAAACCAGCCTGAATACAACGCCGGCGAGAGAGCGTATCAGATATTGACCCAGGTCGCGGGACGGGCGGGAAGGGGAGAACGTCCGGGCACGGTCGTTATACAGACGTATAACGTTGACGACAGCTCGGTCCGCGCCGTTCTCGACGGGGATTACGGCAGCTTTTACGCGCGGGAGATTGCGTTCCGGAGGGCGATGATGTATCCGCCGTTCTGCTCTCTGTGCCGGATAAGGGTATCGGGCACGGACGACAGGGACGTTTACGACAGATTGTCCGCGTTTGCGGAGGCGATGCGGAAGGACGGCGCGAACGCTTCGCCGGACGGGCCTTACGTGCGGGTCCTCGGGCCGTCCCGCGAGCCTGTCGCGAAGGTCGGCGGCAGGTACAGATGGCAGCTTACGCTGAAGGCCGCTGACCGCGAGCAAATAATCGGGCTTTTTTTCCGCCAATATGCTAAAATGGTGACAGCCAGAGATATCAGACTGGCGCTGGTTTTTGAAAATTAAGGGGGCGCTTTGCGATGGCCATCAGAAAGATCAGGACGGATGACGACGAGATACTCAGAATGAAATGCAAGCCCGTGCGCGAGATAAACGACAGCATGCGCAAGCTTGTCGGCGATATGTTCGATACCATGTACGAATCTGGCGGAGTGGGACTTGCCGCTCCGCAGATCGGTATCGTCCGGCGCATCGTCGTGATCGACGACACGCAGGGAAACAGGCTTGCGATGTTCAATCCCGTCATAACCGCGGCGGAGGGTGAGCAGACGGCCACCGAAGGATGCCTGAGCCTTCCGGGCTATCAGGGAGAAGTAAAAAGATTCAAAAAGATCCACGTGGAGGCCCTCGACGAGAACGGCGCGCCGCTTTCCTTCGACGCTGAGGATTTCTTTGCGGTCGTGTGCCAGCACGAGCTTGATCATCTCGACGGGATCCTCTATAAGGACAAGGCGGAGAATTATAGGGAACGGGAGGAGAACGAATGAAAGTTGTTTTCCTCGGCACGCCGGAATTCGCACTCAACACGCTTGAGATGCTCATAAAGGAGCACGAGGTCGTGCTTTGCGTCACAAAACCCGACGCTCCGAAGGGGAGAGGCGGAAGGATGCAGATGCCGCCCGTCAAGGAGCTTGCGATCAGGTACGGAATACCGGTATATCAGCCCGCTTCGGCGAAGACGGACGAGTTTTACGAAACCGTGAAGAACGCGGGAGCCGACGTCATGGTGACGTGCGCCTACGGGAAAATACTGCCCGAACGCGTTCTGGGGATCACCCGGTACGGATGCGTTAACGTACACGCGAGCCTGCTGCCGCTCTACCGCGGGGCGGCTCCGATATGGCACGCGGTGATTGACGGACGGCGCGAAAGCGGCATCACGACGATGCTTACGGATGCCGGCATGGATACCGGGGCCGTGTTGCTCGCGGACAGAACGGCGATAGGACCGGATATGACGATGGGAGAGCTCCACGACGTGCTCGCCGCCCTCGGTCCCGTAACGCTCATGCGAACGCTCGCCGGTCTCGAGCGCGGAGCCGTTGAACCCGTGCCGCAGGACGGGGAAAAGGCGACCTCCGCTCCGATGGTCGACAGGGAAACGGGGCATATCGACTGGACGAAAAGCGCGCGGGAGATACACGATCTTATAAGAGGCACGGATCCTTTTCCGGCGGCGTATTCCTCACTTGACGGAAGACGCGTCAAGCTGTTCCGGTCGCGGGTCGTCGAGGACGGGGGCGTTTTCGGGGAACCCGGATCGTGCCTTCCGGGCGGCGCCGGGATAAGAGCCGCGTGCGGAAAAGGCGTCGTGGAGATCACGGAAATACAGGGAGAAGGCGCCCGCAGAATGAGCGCCGGCGAGTATCTCAATGGACATTCGGCGAATAAATTTGAATGAGCTTTCGCCTGAGGAGCTGCGTAAAGAGCTCAGCCCCATGGGACTCAGGGAGTTTCGCGTGCGCCAGCTCGAAAAATGGATGGCGCTGGGCGTTCCGTTCGGTCAGATGACCGACATCCCGTCGGCCATGCGCGCGGAGCTTTCGGAAAAATATCTGGACGGAAGCCTGAAGACCGCGGGAAAGCTCGTATCGGCCGTGGACGGAACGGTAAAATATCTTTTCGATCTGCACGACGGAAATCTCATAGAAAGCGTCCTGATGAAATATAAATACGGCTATTCGGCGTGCGTATCCACACAGGCGGGCTGCAGGATGGGATGCACGTTCTGCGCCTCAGCCGGGGCCGGCTTCGGACGCGATCTTACCGCGCGCGAAATATCGGGACAGATAAAGGCGATGAACCGCGACGCCGGAGTGAACGTAGGACACGTCGTTCTCATGGGAGTGGGCGAACCGCTCGACAATTACGACAACGTCGTGGCGTTCATGCGCGAGGCCCATTCACCGGAAGGGCTGAACATAAGCTACAGAAAAATGTCTCTGTCCACGTGCGGGCTCATACCGGGCATAGAAAAACTTATGGCCGAGGATATTCCGGTGACTCTCTCGGTATCATTGCATTCGCCGTTTCAGGATGAAAGGGCGCGTATGATGCCGGTCGCAAGGAAATACCGCCTTGACAAACTGCTCGAAATATGCAATATTTACAGTTCGAGGACCGGGAGACGCGTCACATATGAATATGCGGTGATCTCCGGGGTCAACGACACCGACGCGCACGCGGCCGAACTGATAAGGCTGCTCCGCGGGACGCTTTGCCACGTCAATCTCATACCGGTCAATCCGGTAGAAGGCACCGGATATTCGAGAGCGCGGAGGGAAAAGATTGATTCGTTCAGACAGAGACTCGAAGACGGCGGTCTGGCCGCGACCGTCCGCAGAGCCATGGGCAGGGACATAGAGGCCGCCTGCGGTCAGCTGAGGCGTCAGGCTATGGAGTGATTTTATGAGATACGGCGCGAAAACCGATAAGGGGAGGCACCGCCTGCAGAATGAGGACAATTTCTGCATGGCAAATCTGCCTGACGTTCCTTTCGCGCTCTTCGCCGTCGCCGACGGCGTAGGCGGGCTGCGGGCCGGGGAAGTCGCAAGCGAAGCCGCTGTGGAGGTTTTCGCGGAAAGATACCAGACCCTCGCCGGCGCCGACAGACACATAGAGACCGTCGAATTTCTCAAAAGAACGTCGCAGGAAGCGAACGAGGAGATCATACGCCAGGCGTACGGATCGGAGCATACCGATATGGGCACGACGCTGGTTGCCTGCGCCGTCACGAAAAGCAGGATCG
This sequence comes from uncultured Ruminococcus sp., assembly GCA_902796205.1. Taxonomy (GTDB): domain Bacteria; phylum Bacillota; class Clostridia; order UBA1212; family UBA1255; genus UBA1255. Next base: position 8,980 of record CADBOE010000149.1, read on the forward strand.
TAACGATCAATTTCGGCGACAGCAGGGCTTATCTGTTCTCCGGCGGAAAGCTGCGGCAGATAACGGTGGATCACACCATTTACGCGGAATTCGTCAGGAGCGGCCGTTTTACGGACGACGAGGCGAAAAAGCTCTACGGGAGCAACCGCATCACGAACGGGCTCGGTTTTTTCGCGTGTCCGTCCGGAGACGTGTTCACGGATCAGTATGAGCGCGGAGATACGCTTCTGCTCTGCTCCGACGGCCTCTCCGGAATGCTCGGACCGGATGAGATCGAAAAATGCCTGAGGACCGGAAAAGACCCGTCCGTCCTCGCGGAGATGCTGGTCGAGCTGGCCAACGAAAAGGGCGGCAGGGACAATATCACGGCGGTAGTCGTTGCGCTGTGACGTTATCGAAGAAACGGCTGTGTATCAGGGAGAAAAATAATGCAGACTGACTCGGCAGACAGAATAATATTGGGCGGCAGGTACAGGCTCGACAGCAAGGTCGGGACCGGCGGAATGTCCGTCGTGTACCGCGCTACGGATATGCAGGACGAGCGCACCGTCGCCATAAAGATGCTTCGGCATGAATATGCCGAAGACGAGGAATTCATACGTCATTTCCGGAACGAAATGGAGGCTACGAAAGACCTCCATCATCCGAATATTGTTGAGATATACGATTTCTCCCAGGAAGACGACGCGCCGTATATAGTGATGGAATACATCTCCGGCATCACGCTGAAGGCGTATATAAACGTGGTGCAGTCAATGGGATGGAGAGACGCGCTGAATATAGTGGCGCAGATCCTGTCGGCGGTTGACTGCGCGCACAGCCACGGCATAGTCCACAGGGATATAAAACCGCAGAACATTCTGATCACCGATGAGGGAAGAGTAAAGCTGACCGATTTTGGGATCGCCTACGCCGTGACGGAGGGGACCAGAAAGGCAGTGGGGGACAGCGCCGGTTCGGTGCACTATCTTTCGCCCGAGCAGGCCAGGGGCGGATTCGTGGACGAGCGGTCGGACATCTATTCGATCGGCATCACGCTTTACGAAATGGTCACCGGCGTCGTGCCGTTCGACGGGGAATCGCACGTCAGCATCGCGCTCAAACATATCGACGGAAATATCGTGCCGCCGCATACGGTTGACCCGGACATCCCTTACGGCGTCAGCGATCTCGTGATGATGGCGACGAAGAAGGATCCCGCCGAACGCTTTCAGACCGCGCGGGATATGTACGCGCGCCTCAAAATGGTATCGGCGAATCCGGGCTATTCATTCCTTACGCCCGAAAACAATATCGAAGACGGAGCTGCCGATATACAGAATCTCGAATCCACCGAGTTTTCGGCCCCGCTCGTTATAAAGCGGGAGAGCGAAGAGCGCTACGACGCCGGAGACTCCGGGGAGGACCGCGCTCGGCAGGGCCGGACCTATACGGACAAGGAGCTTGAGATAAGCCGCGCTGAGATCGTCAGGAACGTGACCATGACTACGTTCGCCTACGTTCTCGCCGTTGTTCTCGGGATAGCCGGTATTGTGTTCATGGTCACCCGCTATCGCGATCTCAGCAAAAATATGCCGCGTTTCACGACCGTTTCGTACAGGATCGGAAACTATACGGCGATGAAGGCCGAATCGGTGATCGCCGATCTCGCCGAGAAGGGGATCACCGTCGTTCAGGAGCCTGTGATAAACGACGATTACCCCACGGGATATATCGTCGGGCAGAGCCTCGAGAGCGGACAGGTCATTACGTCGAGAGACGTGCTCACTCTCAAGGTTTCCAGCCTCAGCAATTCGTTCGTTCTGGAAGACTGGACTGACAAGGATTACAGAGAAGCCGGATCGGCTCTCACGTCGGTCGGCATAAATGTTAATTATCAGACCGTGGCGAGCTCTGCGCACAAGGTCCAGATGGTCGTCAGGACCGCTCCGGCCGCGGGTTCCATCGTCGCTCCGGGCGATACGGTCACGGTTTTCTACAGCACCGGTCAGCTCGCCGAAAAGGTCAGGGTCCCGAATCTGCTCGGGCTTTCGCTTCAGGAAGCCGAGCTTCAGCTGAACCTCGCCGGACTGTCACTGAGACGCGCGTATCCGGAGCCCGGCATGGATATAACAGACCTGCTCGCGACGCCCACTCCGTCTCCGGCGGCCACGCCCTCTCCGGCGGATGAAACGCCTGAAGCTTCCGGCGATATAACGCCCGGCGCAGCGAATACGGATGATCCGGACGATGACGCTTCACCGGAGGCAACGGTTACGGAAGCCCCGACGCCGACGCCCGCGCCCGTGATTGCCTCCGCGACCGTCGTGGCGCAATTTCCGCCGGCAGGAACGGAACTGTACGCCGGTGAATCCGTGGAGATCTATTTCTACAACATCAGAATGCTGCAGACGCCCAAGAAGCTGACGCTCGAATATCCGAAGGACGCTATACTGCCCGGCTCGCTTATCAACGTCAGGATAGAATCGAGATCCGTCACCGGCTCGTCGGCCTATTCAGATATCATCTTCAACGACAGAGTGGAAGCCAAGGATTTCCCGCTCGAATATACGGTCAATCTTCCCGTAAACGGCACTCCGGCGAGAGTCAATATTTTCATAAACGGCTCTCTTTACAGGCAGGTGCTCGTGACTGCCGGAACGGCGGAGAAAACGGATGAGCGGTGAAGCCCGCGGTATCATACTGAAAGGCGTCGGCGGTCTCTATTCGGTCTATTCGGAAGGAAGACAGTATGAATGCAGGCTGAGGGGCAGCATAAGGCTCGGCGGTATCTCGCCCGTTACCGGGGACGAGGTGTTTCTTTCCGTCACCGACGAACATGCCGGAACCGCCGTTATCGACCGCGTCGCTCCGAGAAGAAATTCGCTCGTCAGGCCCAAAACTGCGAACGTCGACAGGATCGCGCTCGTTATTGCCGCCGCGTCTCCGGCGCCGGACCTGCTTCTCACCGACAAGCTGCTCGTTACCGCGATAAACGCCGGAGTCGAGCCGGTGCTTGTCATCAACAAAGCCGATCAGGATGAAAATGCCGCACGCGGGATCGCCCTCCAGTACAAGGAGGCGGTGTCGTGCCATATCATAAGCGCCTCGGGCGGGGATACGGCGTCAATGGCTGCGTTCTTCGCCTGCATCGACGGCATGACGACCGTGCTCGCCGGTCAGTCGGGCGTAGGCAAATCCACGATCCTCAACATACTCACCGACGGCGCGTTCATGTCCACCGGATCGATCAGCGAAAAGACTCTGAGAGGGCGTCATACCACGCGCCACGCGGAGCTGTTTCCTGTATCCGGAAAGTACGTCTCGAAGCCTTCGTTCGTGATCGATTCGCCGGGATTCAGCCTTCTCGAGCTCGGCGGAATGGAACCGCGCCACTTGCCCGGATGTTATCCGGAGGTATATAATTACAGGGGTGAATGCAGATTTCAGGACTGCAGTCACACAGGCGAACCCGGCTGCTTCGTGACCGGGCTCGTCGAAAAAGGGCTGTTCCCGCGCCCGAGGTACGAACGCTACGTAAAATTGTACCGCGAGCTGGAGGAAAAGGAAAAAAACAGATACAGAAACCGGAAAGGATGACAGAAATGAAAATATTGGTCGCGCCGTCGATACTGTCGGCTGATTTTTCGAAACTCGGAGAAGAAATAAAAAGCGTCGAAAATGCCGGAGCCGACTGGATTCACATTGACGTGATGGACGGACATTTCGTGCCGAACATTTCCTTCGGGATGCCGGTGATAAAGAAGGCCCGCCCCGTTACGAAGCTTCCGTTCGACGTCCATCTGATGATAGAAGATCCCGACAGATATATCGAGGCGTTTGCCGGAGCCGGCGCCGATATTATAACCGTTCACCAGGAAGCGTGTACGCATCTCCACCGTACCCTGCAGCTCATTAAAAAGCAGGGCTGCATGGCCGGAGTCGCGCTGAACCCCGCCACGCCGGAGGATACTTTGAAGTACATACTGCCTTACGCCGATATGATACTTCTGATGTCCGTCAATCCGGGCTTCGGGGGACAGTCCTACATTCCCGAGGTCACCGGGAAGATCCGCGCGGTGCGGAAGATGTGCGACCTCGCCGGATTTCCGGATATGCATATCGAGGTCGACGGCGGGGTAGACGCGAAAACGTGCTCCGCGGTGACAGAAGCCGGAGCGGACGTGCTCGTGGCAGGATCCGCGGTGTACGGCGCGGCCGACAGAGCTGCGGTGATACGTGCTCTGAAAGGGGAATGAGGACGATGTTTTCAGAAAAAGTATGCAAAAGTCTCGCCTCCGGCTCGATGATAAGGGCGATGTTCGAGCAGGGCAGCAGGCTAAAGGCACAGTTCGGAGCCGAAAACGTATTCGATTTCGCTCTCGGCAACCCCGATCCGGAGCCTGATGAGGAGATAATCGACGATATACGCGCTCTGGCTTCCGAGCCGGGAATACACAAATATATGCCGAACGCGGGTTTCCATGACGTGCGCGTGAAGATCGCCGGGCTCATGAAGTCGGAAAGCGGAAGGGAGTTTACCGCGGACGACGTGATAATGGTCACCGGAGCCGCCGCGGGTCTTTCGGTCACGTTTCATTCGCTGCTCGATCCGGGCGACGAGGTGATAACGATCGCTCCGTATTTCATGGAATACAATTCATACGTCGGAAATCAGGGCGGCGTCGTAAAAAGCGTTCCGGCCGTTCCGGGTTCGTTCAGACCGGACGTTCCCGCCGTGCGCGCCGCGATTGGACCTGAAACGAAAGCGATAATTCTGAATTCGCCCAACAATCCGTCAGGCGCAGTTTATCCGGAAGCCGACCTGCTGGCGCTTGCAGAAGCGCTTGACGACGCCGAAAAGGAATTCGGACATCCCGTTTACGTCGTTTCGGACGAGCCGTATCTGAGGATCGTTTACGACGGGGTCAGAGTGCCGTCGGTGGCGCGTATATTCAAAAACAGCATAACGGTAAATTCATTCAGCAAGTCGCTCGCTCTGCCGGGAGAACGCATCGGTTATATCGCCGTGTGTCCGGATATGGAAAACAAAGAGCTTCTTGAGGCGGCGATGATCTATTCAAACCGCACGCTCGGTTTCGTGAACGCCCCCGCGCTCTTTCAGAAGGTCGCCGCCCGTCATCTCGAGAGAGCGGTAGGGCTTGAGTCGTACAGGGAAAGGCGCGACGCGCTGTACGGAATACTCACCGAAGCCGGATTTGAATGCACGCTGCCGGAAGGCGCGTTTTATCTCTTCCCGAAATGCCCGGTTGCTGACGACAGGCTGTTTGCCGAAATCGCTCTGAACAGGCGCGTTATAGTCGTGGCCGGAAGCGGATTTGCGTATCCCGGATATTTCAGACTTTCGTACTGCGTGAGCATGGATACGATCAGAAACAGTGCGGAGGCTTTCCGCGCGATAGCGGAGGACTGCAGGAAGCGGAGCTGCTGACGAAATGAAAAAGAAAGCGAAGAAAAGAAACATGTCGCGGGCAGCGAAGATATTAATTGCCGCCGCGGCCGTAACGGCGGTCGCAGCAGCCGCCGTTTTCGCCGTTTTCTTTTCGCCGCTTTTTTCGATAAACAACATAGAAGTCCAGCCGCTGGAGCATTATCCCGAGGAGCGGATCAGCTCTTTTCTGAAGGATTACATCGGGAAAAACGGCTTCCGGGCGGTGATAGGGAATTCCTCACTACATCAGACCAAAAGCTTTTTCAGCCTCGAGCTCGTCGAAGCCGAGGAAAAAATTCTTTTCGCCTGCCCTTACCTCGAGAGCGTTACGGTGAAATTCAGACCGGGCCATACTGTCTCCGTCAGCGCGGAGGAGCGGAAGAGCGCTTTCCTGACGGAATTTTACGATCTTTATCTGCTCTGCGACACGCACGGCGTCGTTCTTGAGACGTTTACGCGCGAGACCGTGCCGGAGGAGCTTCCGATCGTAAAGGGGATTACTCCCGGGGATTACAAGCTCGGGAGGAGCATTTCCGACGGCAGAAACGACAATATCGACACTGCCATTAGATTCTGCAGGCTTCTTTCCCAGCTTGATATGGAAAGTTATATTGATATTGTGGACGTTTCGGATTATAATAATATACGTCTGTACTGTGCTCCGTCTCTGACGGTCATTTTCGGCAGCATGACCGACGCCGGAGTAAAGCTTTCCCTTACGAAGGGAGTTATGGATAAGGGCGTGGACGGGAATTCCAACGCCACCGTGACCGTGGCGGACGGCAGACAGGCGACGTTTGTAAAAAACAGCGGGCGGGAGGACTGAACGGATGATTCCTATTTTAGGGCTGATAATCGGTATTCTGATAGGAATTTTTCTGCCGTTCAGGATCCCTGACGAATACAGCATCTACGTGGCGGTAGGGATCCTTGCCGCGCTCGACACTGTGTTCGGCGGAGCCGTAGCCGACCTTCAGAAAAGATTCGACATACGCGTTTTCGTTACCGGTTTTATCGGAAATCTGATGCTCGCGCTGCTCCTGACGTTTATAGGCGACAAGATGGGTCTGAGCCTTTATCTGGTACCGATGTTCGCGTTCGGGGTCAGACTGTTCGAGAATTTCGCCATGCTTAGGAGGCTGTTTTTCAGCAAATATACGAAAAAAGACCTGAGAGAATGAAACGCCCTGCTCCGGGCCGGCTCCGGAGGCGTGACGGGGAAGACGCAAGAAACGGAGAAATGCCATGAATGAATATATTGCCGTAATGGACATTGGAACCACGGGTGTGAGGATCCTCGTGGCAAAGGTCGGGACCAACGGAAAGCCCCACATCGTAGCGAGGGATTATACCGTATGCCACGGCATCAGGAAATTCAAAGTCGAGAATTCCGCGGAGATCACCGAAAGCATCCGGAAGGTCCTGAAGCGCATACAGGAGAAGACCGAGATCGTCGTAAGGTCCGCTTACGTGAGTATTTCCGGCGCGCACGTGAAATATGTGAAGAACGTCGATTCCGTGACCATTGACAGCGTCTACGTTGAGAACGGCGAATACGGTCCGGGAAGCGAAACCGGAACGGTCAGCGGCGCCGACGTCGCGACGCTTCTCGACAAGGTCGAGGCGACCGATCTTTACGATAACGAATATCTTCTCGGCGCCGTCCCCGTAAAATTTACCCTCGACGGGGGAGTGCAGACGTCTGCGCCGATCGGCATGAGAGCGTCGGAAATGCGCGTGGACGCTCAGCTTCTGATCGCCGAGAACACTTACGTCGAGGCGCTCGGAGCGTGCGTCAGGGCGGCGGGACTTGAAATAGACGGATTCATTCCTCTCTCTGTGGCCGTGCGCGCTCTGCTCGCGTCGTGCCCCGATCCCGATTCGAGCACGCTGTTCATAGATATGGGAGGATTCGCTACTGAATTCTGCGTTTTCTACAGGGGTACCATTTATTATGCTTCGGCGCTCCCCGTCGGCGGCGGAACGATCACGGGCGATATCGCCCAGGTGCTGAACGTCCGAAGAGAGGAAGCGGAGCTGCTGAAGTGCGACTATCAGATAGCCGATACGGCACTTGTCACGAACGACGTCGACGTTGCCGTCAGTCCGCTTTCGGACGGAAAATCGAGAGTCGTCAAATGCTCGGAGATCGTTGCCATAATGCAGGCGAGGATAGAGGATATTTTCGGGATCATCAGGGAACGGCTGGACGTTGACGAGATAGATACTTCGTTCATTGACCGGGTCGTGCTTTCCGGAGACGGTATCGTGGGATTCTCGGGACTTGACAGAATTTGCGAAAGGGTATTCAGGACGAAGCTTTCCGATATAGATTTTACGCGCAATACCGCGATGAAGGCTATATTTACCTATACGAGCGGCATGATAATGTACATAGCCTCGATGCTTCCGTACGGCATGAAACGCTCTGACATCGCAAGAGTCAGCCAGGAGGAGCCCGAGCCCGAGCCGGGGCAGGGAGTCCTCAGAACGCTGAAGGACAAGTTCA
>CADBOE010000150.1 GCA_902796205.1 uncultured Ruminococcus sp.
CCGTTGCTGCGTGTCCCCGGTTGCCGCCGCCCACGCCATTGTTTCTGCAACGCTGCTCTGTCCCCGGTTGCCGCTGGTTGCCGTGTCCCCGGTTGCCGCTGGTTGCCGGTTGCCGCCCCAGCTGCCGCAGCCCGCCGCACACCCCTCCTGCTCGGGCCCGTCACGCCCTTCTCCACTTGCAAACAGCGCCGTAAAATGCTACAATCCACAATCGGAGGAGTATTTAAACTCTACGGAGGTTGCGTACATGATCGAGATCAGAAATCTCACGAAAAAATACGGACAGTTCACGGCGCTTGACGACATCTCGTTCGACGTCAAAAAAGGCGAGATCATGGGCTTTCTCGGACCCAACGGCGCCGGAAAATCCACGACGATGAACATCCTGACCGGGTACATACCGTGCACGTCCGGCACCGTAAAGGTCGGCGGCTTCGAAATAATGGAATCGCCGCGCGAAGTAAAAAAACAGATCGGTTATCTGCCCGAAATACCGCCTCTGTACCTCGACATGACGGTACACGAATACCTGAAATTCATATTCGAACTGAAAGCGGTCCCGCTCGGACAGCGCAAAAGCCAGATGGACGACATACTTTATCTCGTGAAGATCGGCGATATGAAAAACAGGCTTATAAAAAACCTGTCGAAGGGATACAGACAGAGGGTCGGATTCGCGCAGGCGCTCGTCGGAAACCCGCCGGTGCTTGTCCTCGACGAGCCCACGGTGGGACTTGACCCCGGACAGATCGTCGAGATCAGAAAGCTGGTTTCTTCGCTGCGACACGACCATACCATTATCCTCAGCACGCACATCCTCTCGGAGGTAAACGCCGTATGCAGCTCGGTCGTAATGATAAACAGAGGAAGGATCGCGGCCAGCGGGAGCGTATCGGACTTCACCGCTTCGGAGGGCTCCGTAAATAAATTCGTCATCAGCGTCGTCGGCAACAAAAATACCGCCCAGAATGTCATTTCGGAGGTCAACGGCGTCAGAAACGTTTCGTTCCTCCGCATCGACAAGGACGCGGCGCTGTTCAGCGTGGAGTCGACGAAAAACGTTGACGTCAGGCGGCCGCTTTTCAACGAGCTGTCCAGGGCGTCGCTTCCGATAATAGAGCTCAGGCCGGTCGGGCGCTCGCTGGAGGAGATCTTCATCGACATCGTGAACAAGGACAGCGTTTCGCACACCGAGAGCGTAAATAATGACAGCAGTAAGGAGGCGCGCTGATGGGAACTGTTTACAGACGTGAAATGGGAGCTTATTTCCGCTCTCCTGTCGCATACAGCATCATGGCCGTCTTCATGCTGATGACGGGACTGTTTTTCTGGATCAACAATCTTCTGTACGCGTCGACGGATTTCTCCGGAGCTCTTTCGATGACGTCCACGTATCTCACGTTCATGATGCCGATCCTGACCATGAAGCTCCTGTCGGACGAACGGCGCAGCGGAACCGAGGTGCTGCTGAGAACGTCGCCCATGCCGATGTGGAAGACGGTCGTCGGAAAATATTTCGCCGCTCTGACGCTTTACGCGCTCATGGTCGGTCTTACGCTCATCTATCCGGTCATAATGACGTTCATTTCGCAGGACGGCGTGCCCGTGGCGAAAACGTTCGGCGGATACGTCGCATTCCTGCTTCTCGGAGGCACGTACCTCGCCATATCGCTTTTCGTCTCGTCGTTCACGGAGAGCCAGGTGGTCGCGGCCGTTTCCGGTATCGTCGTTCTGCTGATTCTTTACTACATGCAGTCTATCGGCGCCACCGTCGGCGGCGTGTTCGGCGGCATTCTGCAATGGCTTTCTCCGCTGAAGAGATATTCGGATTTCTCGCTCGGCGGTTTCAATTTCGCGTCGCTCTTCTTTTATATTTCGTTTTCGGCGCTGATGGTCTATCTGTCGGTGCTGAACGTGGAACGCAGAAGATGGCAGTAAGGAGGAGCGGATCATGAAAAAAGACAATCAGACCGGAGGACTTTTCTCCCAGCGCATCAAAAGACGTTTCAGATTCGGCACGAACATGATCGCGTTCGCCGCCCTTGCCATCGTGCTTTTCGTGGTGGTGAACATGGTGCTCGAGCGCTTCTCCACGAAGCTGACCGCCGATCTTACGTCGGAGAAGCTGTTCACGATCGGGGACGTCACCAGAGAGCACATGAACGCTCTTGAAAAGGACGTCGAGATTATCGCCCTCTACGACAGAGTTAAAGGCGAGGCGAACACCGACCGCGTGGCCGTGATCAAGGTGCTTGATCTTTACGACGCCTTTTCAAGGATCGATGTTTCGTACGTTGACCCGGACGCGAATCCGAACTTTATACTGGATACGGTCGGCAGGGCGAACGCGGGCTCGTATCAGGCCGGCGACTATATCGTGAAATGCGGAGATAAAACGAGGCGCATCGCCGCGAGCGAGATGTACGTTACGACGAATCAGGCGTACGGCTTTCTGTCGGTTCCCGTCCGCACCGGAATGCAGGCTGAACGGAAGCTGACGACCGCCGTTATGTACGTTACCGCCGATGTTTCCCCGATAGTTTATTTCGCGTCGGGACACGGCGAGGAGGATATCGACGGCTTCTCGGAGGTCGTCACTTATATAGAAGGGCTCGGCTGCGACGTTCTCGAGCTCGATACGACGATCATCGGGAGCATGCCCGAGGACGCGGCGGTAATCGTCTATATGGGACCAAAATACGATATAACTTCGAACGAGAAAACGATGATTCAGCAGTGGCTGGAGCAGAAGGGCGGACAGATCGCGGTGTGCGTGGACCCGCTGCAGACCGGCAACGAATTCCCGAATCTCAACAAGCTTCTCGGCGACATGTTCGCACTTTCGCTGAACAACGACAGGCTTTCCGACGACGACAGCAGCAATCTGATCGCGTCCGTCGGCAGCAACGATTATTTCCTCGGAGTTTCCGTTTCCAACGGCCCCATCGAGAAATCGGCCGTTTACCGCGTGCCCGTTTTCTCGTCGCGTTCGGTCAACGTCCTTAACGTCGACGAAACGGCCTCCGGCATAAATCATTATCCCATCATACAGACGATGGGTACGGCGTATTCGACCGGGATCGTCGGCGGCGCGAAGTCCTCGCCCGGCGTATTCACCGCGGCCGCGGCGGCGAAGAATCTGAATTTCAGCGAGGTGGTCAGGGCCGTCGTGTTCGGCTCCACGAAAACGCTGTCTGACGATTATTACAATTCGTTCGGAAATTACACGCGCTACACGATGAGCATTTTCGCGATGTCGATAGACTGGATGATAGGCAGCTACGGGGACAATCCGGGACTCGAAGTGGCGACGAAGAATTACGGATCGACTCAGCTCATTACGACGCAGAGTCAGACGACGGCTCTCGCCGTGATAGCGATCATCGTGATCCCGCTTATTATAATAGCCATCGGCGTGATCGTCTGGATAAGAAGGCGCCACCTGTGAGATCACGGCCCGGAGGAGAGAACAAATGAAGAAATATCTTGCGACTATAATAGCTGTGGTGCTCGTGGCGGTCATACTGACCGGGTTCTTCATCGCGAAGAACGCCGGCGCGTTTGATCCCCCGGCGCCTACCGCCGATCCCGAGGAAAACGTCGAGACCGGTCAGGTATTCTCGTTTTTCTCGAAATCCGAAACGGCTTTTTCCGACGTCGTCGGCATCGTGAGCGTCTACGGTGACATGGAGCTGGTGCTGAAAAAGCAGAACGACGGATGGACGTCCACGTCGCATCCCGGACTGAAAGTCATTTCAAACAACGTTAATTCAAAGCTGAATTCCATGCGGAGCCTGAACGGGCGCGTCGCGTACACGGGCGAGATCACGGAATCGAAGAAATACGAATTCGGGTTCGTCGACAGCAAGTACAGCGTTTCCTTCACCATGGCGGACGGATCCGAAAACAAGGTCGTTTTCGGGAAGGACAACCAGAACGGCGGTTCGTGCTACGTCTGGGAGGAGGGGACGGATAAAGTCTACCTCGTGGGCGTATATAACCGCACGAGCACGGTGATAACGGCGTCGGACCTCGTTTCCGCGAGCGTATTCTCGTTCGAGGACAACGGCCAGATAAGCGGCGTCGATATCTCGCGCGACGGCGGCGATCTGCTGAAGCTCCGCTCGGTTCTCAGCACCGAGGCGGACGTTCCGAGAAGCTGGCGCGTGCTGTATCCGCTTGAACGGAACGGCGACGTGTCGGCGATCGAATCGCTCGTTACGACGTTGACCTCCACGATGCTGGAGGCGATACACGAACTGAACTGCGAAGACCTGTCCGTTTACGGACTTGCTCCCGCGCGCGTCCGCGTAGCTATCACCGATCCGCACAAAACGACGGTGCTTTCCGTCGGCAACAGCACGCCCGACAGAAGCGGCTACTACGTGACGGTCGACGGCGGAAACGACGTATATATCGTTAACTCGTCATATATCACATATACAGACATTTCTCCGCTGTCATATATCGACAGATACGTTTACATGATCCATTACACGCTGCTCAGCCGCGTCGAGCTCGAGATCCTCGGACGGAGATATCTCATGACGTATGAAACGTCCGAAAACAGCGAAGACGACAGGTTCACGATCAACGGCACCGACGTGAACATAAGCGGCAACGACTGCCGCGGAGATTTCAAGCGTATCGGAACGGCAATGTACGGTCTTCGCTTCGTCGGACTCGAGGACGAGCCTGCCGCGAGGGGAGAGCTGCTTGCCGGGATCAGATACGTGCTGAGCGACGGGACCGAAAATACCGTCGAATGCGTGCGCCGCGACGACACGACGATGTATTACTATTTCAACGGCGAATATACGGGAGGCTACGGCAATATCTATCTTCTGACGTCCGGCAACGCCGATTACGGCATACTCGGAACGATCGACAATCTCTATGCCGCAATGAATCTTACCGACACTCAGGCGGGATGACGATATGGATGAGAATACGAAAGATAAAAGTGAAAAAGCGGGCGCTTCCGGACCGGAGCGCACAGGCGGAGCGACGCAGAAAAGCAGGGTGATCGACCCGAAGGTGATCGAGGAACGGATCAGGCAGAGACGCAGGAGGAGGATAATATTCTTCGCCGCGGTCGCCGCCGTGATAATCGTAGCCGTGTTGCTGGCGCTTCATTTCACCGGGATTTTCGACCGTCTCGGAAAACGAGGCGACGACGGAATGCTCGTGTCAGCCGCCATCCGCGTTGAATATACTCCTAAGGGAACCCACAGGCTCGGCTCGTCCGGAGATTGCCTCATAATAAGCGACGGCAACGGCATAACGGGCATTGACCGCGACGGAAAATGGAAATGGAATTCGACCTTAAGCGCCTCGAATCCCGCGTTCAGCGGGCACGGAGACGTACTCCTCGTCACCGATCAGAGCGGAAAGAGCATCTGGGCCTTTGACGGCAGCGGATTCAGATGGCGGTACATCAGCGAAATGCCGCTGATCTGTTCGTTCGTCTCTCCGTCGGGGTCCGAGCTGGCAGTCGTGACGGAGCAGGAAAATTTCGAGTCCGCCGTTACTTTTCTTAACGTGAAAAAAGACGTGCCTTCCGAACGCTTCACGAGAAGATTCGGCACGTACAGAATGCTCGCCGCCGCCGTTTCCGGAGACGCGGCTCAGCTCGCCGCGTCGGGAGTGTATTATTCGGGCGGCTCCCTCTCGGGTACGACCGTGTTCATGCGCGTTTCCGACGGCGAGGTCTACTCCAGCATATTGACGGACAACAGCGTATATCTTCAGCTGCGGTATCTCGACGACGGCACGCTTTTCGCCGCCAATTCCGATTCCCTCCGCCTGGTCCGGAAGCTTCCGAAGGTTTCCGGGGGCGACGATACCGACAGGGAGATATGGTCGAGAAACGGCGCGAGAACAATGGTAGTTGATACGGGCGTCGTCGGGGGCGATCTGTGCGCAGTGGCCATGACGGAGGCCAATTCATCCTCGGGCGGCGTTTCCTCCGTTGTTTTCTACGACAGAAGCGGGAAGGAAACGGCTTCTCTCGGGATCACGGACAGCATAATCGGCATGGAGACGAGAGGAAACCGCGCCGCGGTCTTCTCTTCAGACACTGTTTATCTCATAAGCCGCTCGGGGAAACTGATAGGGCAGCACAAACTTGATTCCGCCATCAGCAGCATAGTGTTCGCCGGGAGCGGCGTGCTCGCTGCCGATACGGCCGACGGAATTTACCTGATAGAGTTTACGGAATCGCGTTAGACGCGTACGATCCGGAAAGGAGCATTTAGATGACGCTTATCATTGATATCGCAATAGTGGCGATCGTTCTTATATTTGTGCTTGTCGGACTGAAGCGGGGATTCGTTCTGACGCTGCTTCCGCTGCTTTCTATTGTGCTTGCGATCGTGCTCGGATTTGCGCTGAAGGCCCCCGTACGGTCGCTGCTGGACAAGACGTCGCTCGAGGAAAAGATAACGGCGTCGGTTACGGGGATAATAGAGAAGAGCACGGACAAGGCGATCTCCGGAAACGATGATGGCGGCGAGCGTTCAATGGATTCGCTGAGCGACGCCGAGAAGGAAGAGGTGGAGAAGTCTACCGGCTTTCCGAAATACGTTTCCGACGCCGTACGCGACTGGATCGAAAAGACGGAGGGGGAGATCATAGGACACGAAGCAGCCGCGAAGGCAGCGGCAAAGGTAGCCTCGTTTGCCGTCGATCTGATCGCGTTTCTCATAATCGTCGTAATCGTTATCCTCGTGCTTATTATAATAAAGCTGATCGCGAAGGGGACGCGGAGGCTTAATATTCCCGTTCTTCATCAGCTCGATTCCTTCGGCGGTGCCATACTCGGGTTCGTGCTGGGAGTGGCCGTTCTGTACGGGCTTACCTTCCTTCTCGGCGTTTTCGCTTCGTGCGGATATCTTACCGGCTTTGCGTCGCTGGTGAAGCGCTCGTTCCTGGGCGGCTTCATTTACAACCGCAACCTGCTCGGGACTCTTGTGTCGCTTATAAGGAACAAGTTCTGACAATGTACGGTTTTTCCTGCGTTATGCCGATATCCGCATTTCAAACAGCATAAGAATGAGATCGACGCGGAATTTACAAGACTCTCCGGGGCACGCGCGCGGAGAAAATGAAGAAAGAGATCGCTATTGAGAAATGCGGATTTTATCTGCCGGAATGCGCTTATTACGGTTACATAAACGATTCACCCGATACGGCGGATAAAGCCAAAGTCGTAAAAAAGGCGATGGAAGCGACAGAGGCTGAAATCGAAATTTCGCTTTACGCGGAACTCCCGGTTTCATATGACAAGGAGACAAAAAATCACAGTTTACGGTAAAGGGAGAACAGGTATGTTAAAAAAAGAAATAGATGACGGAAACGCCGCAAAAATCAACGAGCTGCTTGACACACTTGTGAAAAACGAAATAGCCATTAGAACTCGCAAACCGAAAAAAGGGGCATCGTTTATAAGGAGCAAATTCGGCGGCTTGCCCGCGGTTCCCGACGGCTTTAAGTGGCCCGGATTTGCAGCCGAAAACCACGATGGAGAGTTAGCGGATCGTCCCCTTTCCTTTCTGTGTCAGATAAACCTTAACGAGATCGCGGCATTTGATAAGGATTCTTTGCTTCACGGCAGGGGGCTGCTGCTGTTCTTCTACGAACAGGAATCAATGTGCTGGGGGTATGACCCGAAAGACAAAGGATGCTCCCGGGTATTTTTATTCGAAAACACTGATGACCTGCGTCCGATGGATTTTCCGGATGATCTTGATGATGAATATCGCGTAAAAGAATATGACCTTTTATTCAAATCCGGTAATTCATATCCCTGCTTTGAGGAACTTGAATGCCACTCCGATTACGAATGTGACTGGGATGATTATGACAATGAGCTGGAAAACAAAAAATATGATCCCGACAGCGAGCGTCACAAGCTCCTCGGATATGCAAACCTTATTCAGGGAGAAATGCTTACCGAATGTGAACGTGTCTCGAGGGGACTTTATTCCGGTGATTTCGAAAGCTATAAGAATACTCCGGAAAAAGTAAGGGAAGATGTTCTTAAATCTGCATCAGAATGGATCCTGTTGTTCCAGATGGCTTCAATTCAGGATGATGACTATGAGCTGATGTTCGGTGACGTCGGAAATCTCTATTTCTATATTCGTAAGGAGGATCTGAAAGAAAACAGATTCGATAATGTGTGGCTTGTGTCACAGTGTTACTGAAAGCACCGGACACTTGTGTTATGACTCATCTATGACAAAGCATATTGTTTCTCCAAACAGTTGGTGAAGGGAGTTTTCAAGCAGAAGATACACGTGATTATGACACTTGTATGACGTCGCGCATTCTACGTCCAATAATATAATAGAGGGGTACCCTCCTTAATGAATTGAGATTCACTGAATCTGAATTCATTGTGCCGCGGTTTTTCGCCCTGTAAAGGGAACAGGTTCAGAACCCATGATATTTCCTGAAAATTATTAAATGCTTTCCGGGATTCTCCCTGATCGGATATGGATAAAATGAAGATCGCAGACCCGGGAAAATTTTCAGTTTTTTTATCACCCGCCTCGCGGCCGTCGCCCGTCTTACGGCGGGCGGCCGGCTCGGCCGGCTTACACGGGGATGCGGAAGAATGTGTCGGGGAAAAGAACGAAACAATAGTTGAAAACGTCCGCATCGTAATCGGCACCGGCGAGATCCACTGACTCGAGGCTGGTGCAGAACCAGAAGGCTTTGGAGCCGACGGATTTGCAGGGATGCGAGAATTCTTTAAGGCTCGCGCAGCCGTAGAACATCCTGGCAGGAATTGTCGTGACGTTAGCCGACAGCGAAACCGAAGTCAGGTGATCGCAGAAAGCAAAAGCTGACTCGCCGAAATCGACAGCGCTTTCGGGAAAAGTTAGCTCGGAAAGCGAACAGCAATACTGGAAAGCGGAGGAACCAACGGATCTGAGCGTGGACGGGATCGAGATGCTTTCGAGACCGATGCAGTAGCTGAACGCATCGTTTCCTATCGCTTCCAGCCGTTCGGGAAGGGTTATAGATCTCATGCCGTTATTCGCGGAAAAAGCACCTTTGCCGAGCGTCTTAAGCCCGCTGCCTTTTACTGCAAGAGAGCCTTCGATACCTGCGCCGCAGAACATGTAAGCAGGGACTTCCTTAACGTCATTTGCAAAAGAAATCTCCTCAAGCGCGGGCAAGCGGCCAATGCCACTCTCGTCCGGGATAATCAATTTTGCCGCCTCGCATACGATCTTTTTAAGACCGGAGCAGCCGTCGAAGGCGTTGGAGCGTATCTCGTGCAGGAACCTGGAGAAGGTGACCTCGGAAAGCGCGGTGCAGCCGGAGAATGCGTTTGCACGGATGACCTCTGCCGAAGCTAACGGAGCGGCGGTCAGTTTTACGCAGCCGGCAAAAGCATTCGCACCGACCTTAACCGTATTGGCAGCGCATTCGGTCAGACCCGCGCAGCCGTTAAACGCATCATCGCCAATGCTTTCAAGCGGCTGAGTGTAAGTCACCTTGACCAGGCCTTTCGCGTTTTTAAAGCATGCGGCGGGAATTTCATTCTGTTCAAAAACGGTCAACGTCCTGATCCTTCCGTCGTTCGCGTCGCCGAAGCAGATGCGGCAAAGCTCGCTGAAAGAGTTAAGCTTCGCAACGGTCAACGATTCGAGCTTTGTAAGCGGTTCAAAAACTGTTGAACGCAGGGTGATCGGCGCGGGTACGCTCATAGAAATGATATTTCGGGCATTTTCGTTGTCGGAAAATGCGTTGGCGCTGATCTCGCTTACCGGCACTTCGCCAACAGCTTCAGGAATCACCACATTTGCGGAGGAACCGGTGTATTTGGTCAAAATGACGTGTTTCCGGCCGTTTGTCCCGCTTTCAACAACATTGTATTCCCAGTCCTCCAGGCTCACCGTATCGCCGCCCGGATGATCGGTCACGTGAGCTGCGGGCACGTCAGTTGAAACCGGAACTGAAGCCGCGGGCACGTCGGTTGAAACCGGAACCGAAGCCGCGGGCACGTCGGTTGAAACCGGAACCGAAGCTGCGGGCCAGTCGGTTGAAACCGGATCCGAAGCTGCGGGTCCGGAGGATCTTTCGGAGCCGTCAACAGCCGGATCACCGGTTGACCCGGAGCAGGCAGCGAAGGAGACCGCGGAAATGCAAAGTACAAGGAGTAAGGAGAATGCTCTCAGCGTCTTTTTGTCTTTTTTAGCCAATGCGGCTGCCAGAATCGACAGTACCAAAGCGCCTCCGCTGATAAACAAACCGCTTTGCTGAGTCTTATTGTCCGGTGTACCCTGAGTATCGGAGCTGTCGTCGTTTTCTTCTGCTGCAATTAGTTTGGCGCAGAAGTCCTCTTTGGTCATAAATGTCGTAAACAGCCAGCGGCCGTTCTGTTTTTCGTAAATGTAATCAAATTCTTCAGTGGGTTTATTTTCCAGCCAATCGGCGGAGAATACCGCATGACAAACTACTTTTTCTCCGGTAAACTCGGTAATTTTGTATTCGGCAGATACCTTTGCCGAATTGACCTCGGGAAATGCCGAGGGAGTCCAGTAGACACGGTCCGCGTCATAGTCCAGGATCGTTCTTCCGTTTAGGTTTTCGGTCAAACTGCTGCTGAAATATTGGCCAAGAAATTTTTTGTACGCCTCAGGTTTGGAAAGACCGCCAATAAGTCTGAAATAGGTTGTTCCGTCAATTTCTACGGGGGCCAAGTAATTGAACTCCCCTGCGACAGCTGACGAAAGGCGGTATTCTCTTGATTCTCCCATAAAGACCGGCCTCAAATAGAAATTCATAACAACTTCTGCTTCGCTGAGTATCTCCATAAAGTCGTTTTCGGAAAATTCGAGAGCGTTAGCTGCGTTAACTGACGGGAACAATACGGACGTTAAACACAACACAAATACGGTCAGAAAACAAATAATCTTTTCAGCTTTCATACTAACAACTCCTTAATGATAGTAAAAAATCTCAACCCCAAAGCACATTACGAATGGTTGCTCCGCTCCATTGATAGGAATTGTAATAACTGTCAAAAGGAATGTCAAGGAACGCATAGCTCTGGGAGCTTCCTGTCGACACTGATTTATAATGCGGATCAGCACAAACGATGTGTTTTACACCGGCAGAATTTGTATATGCGCCAATGGCAAGAATAAAATGGCCTCCTGATAAAGAATAGTTAAAGTAAGAATTGGATGTGAAACCGCCGATATGTATCATTACGGGGTAACCTGAGTCGATATTGGCTTTTATGATTCGGAAATACTCATCCGAGGTCTCAACTTGTGAATAATCATAGGCAGGATTGCCTTCGTTTCCGGTATTTATAGTCAGCGGATTATCCTTGTGTCGAATATAAGTGTATGCTGTGTTATCGGAACAAAGAAGGGGTGAAAGCGACGTTCCGTACTGCTTGACGCCTGTTTCATTGTATATCGACTTAAAGATTGCAAAGCAGTAGCTTTCTGCGGTTATATATCCTGGATTGTATAGGCTGAGAGCATAAGATTTAAACCCTGTTTCCGAGTATGAAGAGGTATCTATGCCTAACCAATTCAGAAGCATCAGACTCCCTACCGCACCGCAGGTAGTATGGTCGACCTGATGGATATATGGAACGTTGAGGCAATACAATTCCAATGACCAGTGTACTCCTTCTCCGTTATTATAATTGCTTATAATCATACAAGAATTAGAGGAAAAGCCATTAACACTCAAGTAATTGTAAAAGTAGTGAACAATCAGGTAGTTTCCGTTATTCTCCAGCAAAAACCATCTTGTTGTGAAATCATTAGTATCATCCTCGCTTACAAAAGTAAGTGATGAGGAGTTTACACACTTCAGGTAGAAATTATCGGAAAGTCTCTGGATCGTGTATCCATATCCTGTATACGTGATTTTAAAAAGCTGGCTGAAACTTCTGAGAAAAGATTTATATGCTGTGAATCCGCTGGGATAGTAGCCCGAAGAGTAAGATATGTCAGGGTAAGTTGCAGAAGGATAGCCGCTTACGGAAGCAACAACATCGCTTTTTACACTAAGAGTCAAAGAAGAATTACAAGCATAATTGGATGCGGTAGTTAAATCTGTGCACGGCGAAAGCCTATATATTCCTCCCGATACTATCGCTTCGGCTTCACTGTCGTTATACGAGAATGATATACGCGGCATATAAGCGGAGTACGGTGTGTTTGACCCGTAAAAACTGACTGATTTAGTTTCGTCCGAAAGTTTGAGCAGAATTCCTTTGCTCAGAGAAAAATTACTGTACCTGATCACGTTTTGTATCGGGATAGTATTTGCAAGATTTGCTGCTGCGCCAACGTTTATCTTTGATCTTCCATAGCTTGTATATAAATGATTTCCGATAGTGTATGTTTCGTTATAATATTTTGAGTAACAATTAGAGTATTTGAGGGGTGTGTAATTAATACCAGTTTTCCAGGCATACTTTTCAGGATAAGCTTCTACATATACTGCTTCAGTGCCACTGTATGACTGATATCTGAAAAGTGATAAATTCGCAGTAGAGCAACACGGAATAATATTCTGAATAACATCTTGGAGTCCGGGAAATTTAATCAGATTTCTATAAATAGAATCGACACCTAATGTACCCAAACGTAGAATAGAATCCTGAGTGAACGATCCTCCTGTACTTGTATAGTTAGATTTTGCATTCGAGGTGGTAAAAAATGCGTTGCCATAATAATCGCTGCCTGTATAAAAATGGACTCCCGGATCAATATATAAAGGATAGACCACATCTTCGTTCCAATTAACGGTATCCATCGGTAATTCTACCGTCATTAGGTAGCTGGATGATTCACTTGCAGGCTCAAATACCAAATTGCCTTCAAATATCTTTCCTGCACTGTCTTCAATAATTACTGAACCGAAAGTACCGACAACCTTTTCGTTTGTGGTAAGGTATCCTTCTTCGTTAATATTCAGACCGGAAAGTGTTACAATATACTGATAATTGCCAATCATTTCGGCATTTTCGATAATAATTACATCTTTTACTCCGTTAAATGTCGCACAGTATTCTATGGACGTTCCTTTGCCAAAAATGTCATAGTACACTACTTTCTTATCTTTAAATATAGGAGATGAATCCTTTTGATATACAGGTGTTACATTTACTTCATAATCTTTATATGAAGTTTTCGTTCCTTTTGATATGTTTTTCGGGAATAGCGTTATGATGTCATTATCTCGCGTTTCGTATGAATACTCACGCTCCTCACACTTGTAGATGATATTACTTTTATCCCGTAGATTTCCCTTGCTGTCTGTGTACTTAACATCCACAGGATAAAGCAACCCTATAATTTCGCCGTCAGAAGCTCTGTATGAGATGAAATTTTTTGGATCCTCCGGCCCGTCAAGCCTTTGTAAGATTTCTTTGTCGAAAGACATACTGCTGTTTACTTCCGGTACAAGCATTAGCGAGTCAGTTTTATCCTCTTCGTAAGCAGACGCTGTTTTTAAACTAGGAGAAATACTGTGTATGGCGATTATAACCAGAATCACTGCCTGAATGCAGCATAAAACTTTTTTCAACTTATTCATGAAAACCATCCTCTCTTTTTTGCCGTTAAGCGTAGCTGATTTGCGTGTGTACCGTCTATAGTTGTACATAAACAGTCACCTCTGATTAAAATTATACCAAAAGATCATTGACAAATGGTGACTATATCAGTAACATAAAGTCACATAATGGCCTTTTATAATCGCGCTTCATTGAACTGGGAACAAGGGGGGGTTTTTATATGCGCAAAGATGATCTTAAAATTAAAATGATGAGAGCGTATTGTATGCTTATTGCTGTTAAAGATTATGCTGAGATTACTGTTAAAGACATCTACGAGAGAGCAGGAGTAAGCAAAATGACTTTTTACAGGTATTTTGGCAATATCACTGCGCTTGAGGAGGAAATCAGGGAGAAGCTTCTGTCGGCATTGGAAAGTTTTGTCAATATCCTGAAGGAAGCACAGTTTAACACAGACATTCACGAGACCCTGTTTAACATGGAAAGGACGCTTAGTGCTTTCTATCCGCTTTATTCTCCGCTGGCAACTATAAAAGACAAACCTCTTTTTTGGGAAGAAATTGAAAATAAGGTTCAGACAGAGATCAAGCAAACATTTATGGATCTGTATGCGCTCAGCAATGAAGAAGTCGACTTTTTGTATGCGTTCTTAATGGGCGGCGGCGCGGCCTGCATAACGGAATATGCGGACAATCAGCACACTGCCTCTTCGGAACATATTGCTGCAGTGATTTACAAGCTGGTTTTTTACGGCTTGAGCGGATTGATCGCCAAGGAAGAAAAGCCAGGTGCTGCACGAAGTCCGGAGAAAAGAAGAACTGAATGAATGCGCACGGTATGTATCAGAGTTGCCGGGAAATGAACATATTTTGCAGGCATAGAAACTCATTTTTGCCGCGCTCATGCAATTCTTTCATTTGATCACTTGTCTGGGAATAGACGAATCCAGTATTCAAAGACGGGGTCAGCACGAGAGAAAGACTTTTGTTCCAAAGGAAGCAATATGCTGAAATCCCGGCACTGGCGGTGTGTACAGGTTGAATGAGCATCTGTACTAAGGACGTTATACCCCCCGTTTGCCTGACGGAAAGAGAAAAGGTTTCAACGTGTATGCTCAGACGCAAGAAGAATGCGAAGAAAAACTTGCTGAAATGATAATCCGGGTAAAGGCGGAGATAATCTCGACAAACGTACTTTTTCTGAGTTCTACCTCACCGGCTAAACGCCCGGGAGGGTCTCTGCTTTGCGTGACCGGATTGATGCCGCATGTTATTTGAAAACGGCGGTTAACGTATGCACTTTTAGCTTTTTTGCAAAATTGCCTTTGTTAACTTGACTTTTCGGGTAATTGATGGAATAATAATGTCGAACCGAAAACAGGAGGCGCTTATGAAACTCTATTCCCGAGAAAACTATTTGAAGAAAATACGCGGATTCTATCATGCGGACGACATTATCAAAGTCATAACCGGCGTCCGACGCTGCGGCAAATCCAGCCTCATGACAACGATTGCAGAGGAGATCAAAAAATCTGGTGTTTCGGAAGGGAATATCATATACATCGACCTTGACCTTCGCCCGAACAAAGGTATAAAGACAGCAGATCAGCTTGAATCCCTTATACTGGAAAAAGGAACTGCAACAGGAATGAAATACCTGTTTGTCGACGAAATCCAGAATGTCAAAGGTTTTGAAGAAGTCATCAACGGATTCAGGACCGAAGGCGGCTGGTCGATCTTCATTACCGGATCCAATTCTTATCTCCTCAGCGGCGAGCTGGTCACAAAACTTACGGGAAGATACATCGAGTTTGAGATGTTCCCGCTTTCGTTTGAGGAATATGAGGGAATGAAACGCTTTTATGGCAAGGAAATCAACCAGAATCCGATGCTGGAGTTAAATGCGTACATTACCGAAAGCGGTTTCCCGCGGACAATGTTTTTTGATTCACTCGCCGATAAACGCAGATACGTTGCGGGCGTCATAGGCGAGATATTCGAAAAGGATATTCGCAAGCGTGTCAAGATCCGTAGCAGAGAAACTTTTGAAAGCGTTATGCGTTTTGTCATTAACAATTTCGGTGCGACAACCAGTTTGCGCAATATCTGCGACGAGCTCAGAAAAAACGGTATTGCAGTGGCATTCAACACGGTCAGCCGTTATGTAAAAGCTCTTGTCGATGCAAAAATTCTTTACGAATGCCCCCGTTTCGATCTTCAATCCAAAAGATCTCTAAAGGGAGATAAAAAATACTATCTATCTGATCTCGGGTTCTTCTTCGCGGAAAACTCAGACAATCGCATCAATTACGGACCCGTGCTTGAAAATATAGTTTTCGTCTATGCACGCAGTCACGATTACTCTGTCAGCGTAGGAAGAATAGGCAAACTTGAATGCGATTTCATTCTTCGAGATATTGACCTCTCCTATTCTTACGTTCAGGTTGCATATACTGTTGCAAACAGCAGAGAAACGGAAGACCGCGAGTACAGATCTCTGGAAAGCATCAGGGACAATTATCCGAAATATGTCATGACTACCGATTATCTGCTTCAGAACCGAAGCGGGATAGCAAACGTGAACCTGATTGACTTCATAAGCAGCGGAAAACTATTCTAAAAGCTGTTGTTTCAATCTTCTATCGGTATTACGTTTTTGATTCACCCTTTCACAGACTACCTCAATAACAATGGGTAGCATAATCGGCCTCCTTTACACATTCCGATGACTTACTTATAAGAGACTCGCTGTCATACATGGTCCTGTCCCGTTCAGCCCCTGTCAGAAACGGAGCGTAAACGGAATAAATCGACTCCTCGACTTCGCGCAGAGTATCCCTAAGTTCATACAGCTTATTGACTTCCATCTTTTTCAG
>CADBOE010000151.1 GCA_902796205.1 uncultured Ruminococcus sp.
CCGGCGACTGCTCGTTTATGTCGTGGGGCTTCGATCCTTTCGTTTCCGAAAAAAGCCCGTACCGCGGCGCATATCTCGCCGTCGTCGAGTCCGTCACGAAGCTTATAGCGTCCGGCGCCGATCTGCAGGATACGTATCTGACGTTTCAGGAGTATTTCGAGCGGATGCACGGACCGGAAACGTGGGGGAAGCCCATGGCCGCGCTGCTCGGAGGGTTTGAGGCCCAGATGAGGCTCGGCATCGGCGCCATCGGCGGAAAAGATTCAATGAGCGGATCGTTCGAAAACATCCACGTTCCTCCTACGCTCGTATCGTTCGCCGTCACGACGGGTAAGGTTTCAAGCGTATGCACTTCGGAATTCAAAAAAGCGGGCGATACGGTCGTCCTTCTGAGACCGTTCAGCGGTCCCGACGGACTTCCCGACGCTGATTCGCTCAAACGGTTATACGGACGGGTCAACGCGCTTCAGGCCTCTGGCAGAGCCGTTTCGTGCCGCGCTCTCGAGGCCGGCGGACTCGCCGCCGCCGCAATCAAATGCTCTCTCGGCGACGGGCTCGGTTTTGAATTCGACGGCGCTCTTTCGCTCAAAGACATTTTCGGCCTCGGCTACGGCTCGATGATAGTTGAATTGGAGGCGGGTGCGGATCCCGCCGAAGCCGCCGGCGAAGGCTGGGAGTGCGCCGCTGCCGGAAAGGTGTGCGGGAAAGATTTCTCATATAAAGGCGAAACCGTTTCTTTCCGCGAGGTGGAGGAGCTTTACGAAGGAAAGCTCGAACCTGTTTTCAGCTGCAACGTCGCTCCCGCGACCACTCCGGTTTACAATATCAATTGCGATTTTACGCCGTCAGGAAAGGCGCCCGCCGTAAAGCATGCGCGCCCGAGAGTCGTAATACCGGCTTTCCCCGGCACGAATTGCGAATATGATTCGGCGAAGGCTGTCGAGGACGCGGGCGCGGAAGCGAGGATCATCGTTATCCGCAATCTCGATCCCGATGCCATCAGGAGAAGTATAGATGAATTCGCGGAAGCGGTCGGCGGCTCGCAGATCATATTTATCCCCGGAGGCTTTTCAGGGGGCGACGAGCCGGACGGCAGCGGAAAATTCATTACGGCGTTTTTCAGAAACGCGTCGGTAAAGGACGCCGTAACGGAGCTTCTTGACAGACGCGGCGGACTCATGTGCGGCATATGCAACGGATTCCAGGCGCTGATAAAGCTCGGGCTCGTCCCGTACGGCAGGATCGTCGATACGGATGAAAACAGCCCGACGCTTACGTTCAATACGATAGCGCGCCACCAGTCGAAGATAGTCCGCACGAGGATCGCTTCGAACAAATCTCCATGGCTCTCGTTCACGCGTCCGGGCGAGATATACAGCGTGCCGGTTTCCCACGGAGAGGGCAGGTTCCTCGCCTCCGACGAGCTTATAAAGAAACTCGCGAAGAACGGCCAGATCGCCACCCAGTACGCCGATTTCGACGGCAACGCGTCCAACGATATTAACTTCAACCCCAACGGTTCCTGCTGCGCGGTAGAGGGCGTCACGTCCCCCGACGGCCGCGTTTTCGGCAAGATGGGACACAGCGAGAGAAGGGGCGCGGGGCTTTACAAAAACGTCCCCGGAGTGTATGATATCCGCATGTTTGAAGCCGCCGTGGCTTATTTCAAAGGAGAATGATATTATGACTCATGAGCAATTCCTGAAAAATCTCAACGTACCCGCCGGACCTGTTGATTGCGTTCTCGATACCGATACCTATAACGAGATCGACGATCAGTTCGCTCTTTCACTTATGGTAAAGAGCCCCAGGCTCCGCGTAAAAGCGATCCTGGCGGCGCCGTTTTTCAATTCCAATTCGACTTCTCCGGAGGACGGAATGGAACGCTCGTACGACGAGATCCTGAATCTGCTCACACTCATGGAAAGAAACGATCTCAAGCAGGTCGTATTCAAGGGCTCGCGCGCCTATCTGCCCGACGAAAATACCGCCGTCGACAGCCCGGCGGCCGATATGCTCGTGCAGCTGGCGCTTACGTATTCTCCCGAAAATCCTCTTTACGTCGTCGCCATCGGCGCGATAACGAACGTTGCCTCCGCCCTTATCAAAAAGCCGGAGATCCGTGAAAATATCGTCGTCGTGTGGCTCGGCGGACACAGCGAACAGTGGTTCGACACGAACGAGTTCAATATGATGCAGGACGTTGCCGCCGCGAGAGTCGTCATGGGCTCCGGCTGTCCGCTCGTGCAGCTGCCCTGCATGGGCGTCGTGTCCGCGTTTTACGTCAGCGGTCCCGAGCTCGAATATTGGCTAAAAGGGAAAAACAGACTCTGCGATTATCTCTGCAGCCATACGGTGGAAGCCGCGGAGAGCTACGCGAAGGGGCGCGTGTGGAGCCGGATAATCTGGGACGTCACCGCCGTCGCCTGGCTGCTGAACGACGGGGACAGATTTATGTTCTCCGAGATCATTCCCGCGCTTATACCGCAATACGATCATCATTACAGTCACGATATCAGACGGCATCCTATGCGGAGAGTAACTTTCATCAACCGCGACGCCCTTATGCAGGAGCTGGTCGACGCGCTCACACGCTGACACGCGCGGAGGTACGTCTATGAATTTTTTCAGTGACGCTTACGTCGACAGGAGAAACGGCACTTTTTTCACGTACCGCAGCGGGCGCGTTTCTTACGAGGAATGCATTTCCGGGGGTATCTATTATCCCGCCGGATGGCTGGCTTCGTCATACGCTCCGCAGACGATCATTTACGGTCAGGTGCCGCGGCCGGATTTCAGAAAGCCGGTGAGAAATTCGGCGTTCAGGATAGTCGTTGACGGCGCCGAGCTCTATACGGGCTGGGAATTCGCGGATTACGTTAAAGACGAGACCGGAAACGGACTGCGCGTCACCGTCGTTCTCGAAAACGGGGACGCCGGGATGGAGCTCCGCGTCGTGACGCTGCTCGACGGAACGGATATCATTACGCGATATCTTGAAATCAGAAATCTGAGGGCCGACCGCCGCTTCATCAGCGAGCTGAAAATCATGTCCGGCCTCCTGCAGCAGACGGAAAGGCCTGCCGGGCAGCTCGGACGCGGCGAAAATATATACAGACTCGGATATATGGAAGGCACGAACTGGGGCCTGGAGGGCGCCTTTTCGTGGCACGAGATCCAGGGCGACGGCGGATATACCGTTTCGGGCCGCTTCGACAGGGACAGATTCAGACATCCCGTGTTTCTGCTCCAGAACCGCGTTAACGGTCTTAATTTTATCTGTCAGCTCGGTTATTCCGGAGGATGGAAGGCTGAATTCGATCTGATGCGCGACGCGACGGCGTGGGGCGAATTCGATTCCTATATGAGCTTCGGGATCGGAATCGACGGCTTTGCGCCGGTTGCCGACGTCGGCGGCTTTGAGACGCTGACAACGCCGGAAGTGCATATCGGAGCCGTCTACGGCGATCACGACGACGCGTTCAACGCGATGCACGATCACGTCAGAAGGAGCGTTGTCCGCCATACGGCGGAGTGGACGGCGCCGCTTGAAATGGGCCTCGGCGGGGAAATGGACATGGAGATGCCCGGCGTCGTGAATTCAATCGAATTCGCTGCGAAATACGGCGCGGAATATTTCATAATAGATCACGGATGGCAGTTTCAGCCCGGATCTGACACGTCAAAGCACGGCTGGATACCGAACACTTCAAGATACGAGGGCGGACTGGAACGCGTCATTGAGATGTGCCGCGAAAAAGGCATCAGATTCGGAATCTGGATGGAGCCGGAGAGAGTTTTCGACGAGTTTGAGAAATTTACGGACGAGCATCCAGGCTCGTGCGTCACGCCGTATTCGGGCGATTATTCGCCGGACCGCGGACCGCTGGCCGTTTTCAGACCCGAGGTGGCCGGGCTGCTTTATGAAATGATAGACGAGGTCATCGGCCGGTACAGACCGGATCTGTTCAGGCTCGACCACAATATGTTCGCGCGCGGCTTCACGACGAAGGACGGAGTGCGCGTGTACGGCGATATGGATTACTTCAGAGAATTCTACGCCGTTATGGACAGGCTGCGCGAGAAATATCCAGGCTGCATCATCGAGAACTGCGCCTCGGGCGGGGGCAGGACCGATCTGGGAATGATGGCCCGCTCGGATCACACGTGGGTCACGGACTGGCAGCGCGCCCCGAGATCCTTTATGATAACGAACGGAATGACGATGTGCCTGCCGCCTGAATTCGTTGACCGGATTATTACCGCGCAGATAGGACACCCGTACGGAAGCTTTGAATTCCAGAGCTTCCAGCTGCTGTTCGGAAGGCCCACGCTGAACGCGTCCACTGCGAACGGCACCGTCGAGAATCCTTTGCAGGAAGAGATACTCATGCGTGTGATAAACGCTTACAAGAATGTTGTTCAGCCCTGCGTCGCTCGCGGCGTCTGGACGGATATGTTCCATCATACGCCCGAATTCGGACTGATCGATCCCGTGGGTACCGGCATCATCGAAAGAACGGCACGTGACGGCTCGTTCGGGGTCCTCGGTATTTTCAATCTCTCGTCATCGGGCGACTACTGCGGCGATATCTGCTTCCGCGGCAAAATCGACCCGGGCGCCGTATATACGGTCACGGCCCTTTCGGACGGGCGGAGCTTCCGGCTTGCCGGAGCCGATCTCAGATACAGAGGCATAAATGCGTCGGTGAGGGGAGCCATGAAGGCGGAATGTTTTCTTGCGGTTAGAACGAGCGATAACAATCAAAGGGAGGTAAAACGCAATGAGTGAGAATAACGCTGCGGCCGACGTCGAGGCCGTATTTGAATTCAACATGAACAGAAGATCTCCCGTTTTCGACGGCTACAGGACCACGCATCAGGTGACCGGAACGGGGCGCCTTGTGGGCATTCATCATTATACCGACACGAAGATGGTGAAGCCCGGTGGAACGGCCCGCGGGACCATCACGTTTTCCGATCCCGACGTTTGTCCGCATTGCCTTTCTGCCGGAAAAGTCATTCAGATCATCGAAGGCAAGGATACCGTCGTCGGGCAGGCTGTGATCACGGCCGTCAACAACCCGCTGCTCGCGGAATAAGCAATTAGTCCTGATCATTTTACTCGGACGGATAATTATCAACCATGAAAGAACTCTATCTCCCCGACGAAATGCTGATGTCGGTCGAAAAACCGGGCAGGTATATCGGCGGCGAGCTTAACAGCGTTATAAAAGAAAAAAGCGATTACGACGTGCATATGGCGATATGCTTTGCCGACGTGTACGATATCGGCATGTCCCACCTGGGCTTCAAGCTTTTGTACCATCTGCTGAACGACACCGGCAGGATCTGGTGCGAACGTGTTTTCGCCCCCTGGCCGGATCTCGAGGACAGGATGCGCGAAGGCGGATACAGGCTTTTCACGCTCGAATCCCAGAGCGAGGCCGCCGGACTTGACATGCTCGCTTTTTCGCTTCAATATGAGATGAGCTATACGAACGTCGTCAATATGCTCGATCTCGCGGGAATACCGGTCAGGTCGTGCGAACGCGGCGAGAACGATCCGATCGTTTTCTGCGGCGGTCCCAGCGCCAACAATACCGAACCGATGGCCGATTTTTTCGACTTTTACAATCTCGGCGAAGGAGAGGAAATGCTTCCGGAGATCGCGGAGGTTTTCAGGCAATGCAAGCTGGCCGGACTGGGGCGCACAGAAACGCTGAAAAAAATTGCCGCCGTCGAAGGCGTGTACGTGCCGTCGTTCTATGAGTGTGAATACGACAGTGACGGCTTTTTCGTTTCTCTCCGTCCGAAAGCGGAATTTGCCGGATCCGTTCCGGAAAAGATCAGAAAGCGGCTCGTGTCTGATTTCGAAACGGCGTATCTTCCGGAAAAAATGATCGTTCCGAATATCGAAGTCGTCCACGACAGGATCATGCTCGAAATATTCCGCGGGTGCACGAGAGGATGCCGCTTCTGCCAGGCCGGATTCATTTACAGACCCGTGCGCGAGAGATCGCCGGAAACGCTTACGGAAGCCGCGAAAAAGCTTCTCGATTCGACAGGCTACGAGGAGATATCTCTGCTGAGTCTGTCCACCAGCGATTATTCGCGGCTCGGGGAGCTGACGGACAGCCTTCTCGGGATCACCGCTCCGAAACGCGTAAGTCTCGCTTTGCCTTCGCTCCGGCTCGATTCGTTTTCGTTCGAACTCATGGAAAAGGTTTCCGCCGTCCGAAAAAGCGGCCTTACGTTCGCGCCTGAAGCCGGTACGCAGCGGCTTCGCGATATCATCAACAAAGGCGTCACGGAGGAGGATCTTCTGAGATCGTGCCGCACCGCGTTCGAGGGCGGATGGATCACTGTAAAATTGTATTTTATGCTCGGACTTCCGTTTGAAACGGACGACGACCTGATCGGGATAGCCGATCTTGCTCACAAGGTGCTCGCGCTATACGATGAGATACATGCCGGAAGAAAGGCCAGAAGGCCAAATATAACGGTCAGCGTCTCCACGT
Source organism: uncultured Ruminococcus sp. (assembly GCA_902796205.1). Taxonomy (GTDB): domain Bacteria; phylum Bacillota; class Clostridia; order UBA1212; family UBA1255; genus UBA1255. Next base: position 6,522 of record CADBOE010000151.1, read on the forward strand.
TCGTGCCGAAGCCTTTTACTCCTTTTCAGTGGGCCCCGCAGATCCCTGTACCGGAGATACGGCGCAGGCAGGACGTGATAAAGCAGCATCTGAGCAGACGGATCAGCTTCAGCTGGCACGACCCTGAAACGTCCGTGCTCGAGGGAGCGATATCGCGCGGCGACAGGAGGATGGGCGGCGTCATATACGACGTCTGGAAGGCCGGCGCGCGGTTCGACGCCTGGCAGGAATATCTCGATTACGGCCGCTGGATGAACGCGTTCGCCGCAAACGGTCTTCACGCGGAGGATTTCAACCGCCGCGAGAGAAGCATCGACGAGCCTCTTCCGTGGGATCACGTTGACGTCGGCGTCACGAAAAAGTTTCTCGTTCGCGAGCTCGAAAGAGCGGAAAAGGGTCTGGTCACGCCGAATTGTGCCGAAAAATGCTCAGGCTGCGGCGTTCAGTCGTACGGAAAGGGGATCTGTGTTGGAAAAATATAGGATCAGGTTCCGGAAGGAAGGAAGAGCAAAATATATTTCCCACCTCGATCTTTTGAGGATCTTTACGAGATGCGCCCGCAGAACCGGGATAGACCTCGAGTATTCGCAGGGCTTCAATCCGCACGCCGAAATAGTTTTCAGCGCACCGCTGCCTCTCGGCATGACGAGCGAGGCAGAATATGCGGATCTTCAGCTCGCCGGACCCGCCGACGAGGAGAAGCTGCTGAAGACGCTCGTGACGTCTCTTCCCGAGGGTATCTCGCCGGTGAAAATAACGCGGCTCGAGCCGGGCGCCGCCAATGTGATGAAAAACGTATCATATTGCAGATACGAGCTTTTTGTATCGTTCGGCGATCCTGCCGAAAGGGAAATATTTCCCGGGCTCGTCAGATCCTGCCTTGACGGCGAAAAGCCTGTAATGACGGCGAAAAAATCCAAAAGCGGGACGAAGGTCGTAGATATCCGCCCCATGATCCTGTCTTTTTGCGACGGTTTTTCGGCGGTCGGTGACAATGCTTGCACGTTCGGAGCCGTTCTTGCCGCCGGAAACGAGCAAAATCTTCGTCCCGAGGTAGCTTTACGCGGTATTTGTGACGCGATCGGCGGGAAAACGGCGGTAAACGGCGCTTCTGACCGCGCGGACGATGATCCGGACGTGTCCGTCGGCTGTAAATTGACTGCCGTCCGGAAGCTGGAATATCTCGATTCAGACAAAAGGCCTCTCTGGTAAATTGACTTCGTACCGGGTTTGTGGTATAAATCCGTTGACAGATCCATTCCGGCGGGAGGCATTTTGATTGACAGCTTGCATAATATTTGACGAACATAAAAGCGAATGCCGCGATTACGCCTCGCTGCTCTCCGGGACACTTACGGACGTGAGCTTTCATATATGCGGCTCGCCGTGGAAAACGCTCGTATCGGGCGTTTCGTCTGCCGACGGATACGTTTCTTCGGCGGATATCCTGATCAGCGTCGGGGGAGACGGAACGTTTCTGAAAACGGCATCCATGGCGCTAGGACGCGATCTGCCCGTATGCGGGTTCAATTTAGGGACGCTCGGACTTCTGACCGAGTTTGAGCACGCCGATCCGGAAAAGACGGTGGAAAGACTTGTCAGAGGCGATTACGTTATTGAGAACCGCCGTGTCCTTCGCGTTACCGTCACGGAGGCGGACGGCAGGATCAGCTTCGACGAGTATGCGCTGAACGATTGCGTTCTTGAAAGAGGAACGCTTGCGAAGCTTGCTTACGTCACGGTCGATATCGGCGGCGCTTTCGTTGACAATTACCCCTGCAACGGCATCGTCGTCGCGACCCAGACCGGTTCCACAGCGTATTCGATGTCTTCAGGAGGACCTATCGTAGAGCCGGGAAACGACGTGATCGTCGTCACGCCGGTATGCGCGCACTTTACCGACGGAAGGCCCATCGTCGCGAAGGGAGACAGCACCGTCACGCTTTCAATGAGAGTGGATCACGATTCGATGTACGTTTCGGTCGACGGTCACAAGAATATAAAATTTGAAAAGGGCGCCGTCTGCCGCTGTCTGCCATGCGGCAAGTCGGTGCGAGTGATCCGGATCGATCCGCCTAATTTTTACGAGGTGCTGCGCCATAAAGCCGAGGAGCGAAGGGAGAAGCTGGCACGATGAAAAAGCGACACGAGGAGATTCTCAGAATAATATCGGAAGAGGAAATAATGACGCAGGAGGAGCTCGCGGCGCGTCTTCGCGAGCGCGGCTTCGACGCGGCCCAGGCCACGATCTCGCGGGATATAAAAACGCTCAGTCTCGTGAAAATGACCGCTCCGGACGGGAAACTCATATACAGGTCGCTGCTTAAAGACGATACCGAGATGCCCGAAAAGCTTATACCGGTGTTCAGACACGCTTTTGTTTCCTGCGATCACGCAGGAAATCTCATTGTCATAAAAACTCTTTCGGGAATGGCCAACGCACTCGCGTCAGCCGTCGACTCCATGCCGTATCAGGGTATATTGGGGTCCGTTGCCGGGGACGACGCCGTTCTTATCGTATGCAAGACCGAGAATCTCGCAGCCGAGATCTCAGCCGTACTTTCGAGACTTGCCGAAAAGAAAAATTGATTTTTAACTTCGTGCGGAAGGAACCGTCACAATGCTTAAAAAGATCGGGATAAGCAATATCGCTCTGATTGAAAATGCCGAGCTGGATTTCAGCGCCGGAATGAACTGTCTCACCGGCGAGACCGGTGCGGGAAAATCGATTATTATCGATTCTATCGGAGCGCTGCTCGGCTCGAGAGTGAAAAAGGAAATAATCCGTTCCGGCTGCGCGTCCGGAAAGGTGAGAGGCGTGTTCTGCGGACTTGACGCCGAGCTGGTTTCCGCTATCGGCGAGATCGTGCCGGATATTTCTTTCCGGAGCGGAGCCGGCGGACAGGAAACGAAAACCGGCGGACAGACCGCTGACGGAGGGTACGGCGGAGAATGCGGGGGCGCGGAACTCGTGATCGAAAGAGAGATTTCCGTTTCCGGAAGAAATTCCTGCAAGGTGAACGGCGTCGCGATAAGCTCTGCCGAGCTGAAAAAAATCGGAGCAATGCTCATCGATATACACGGCCAGAGCGAGAGCAGGCTGCTGACCGACGAGGGAACGCAGCTCCATCTGATCGATATATCCGGCGGAGACGAGCTTTTGTCGCGTCTTGCGGATTACAGGGTAAAGCTTTCCGAATACAGACGTCTCAGAAAGGATCTGGAGGCGCTGTCGGGGAGTCCCGCCGAAAGAGCGAGGACGACGGATCTTCTCGCGTATCAGATACGCGAGATCGACGCCGCGCAGCTCTCGCCTGACGAGGATGAATATCTGGCGCAGCGGGCTTCGTTCCTGGCCAACGCCGAAAGAAACGGCAGGCTTTTGAGAGACGCGCTTGCGATATGCGGAGACGATTCCGTTTCTACGGCCGACAGTGCGGGTATTCTCGAATTGCTCGGGACCGTGAGATCGGACATTTCGAGGGCGGCCGAGCACGAAGCCTCGTACGAGGGCCTTCTGAGGGCCGCTGAGACGATCTATTTCGAGTTTGAGGATTTCATCAGGGAACTCGGAGAAGCGGCGTTAAAAGCCGATTACGACCCTCAGGAGGCCGAATCCGTGAACAGACGGATAGATTATCTGTACAGACTTAAAAGCAAATACGGAGAAACGTATGACGAGATCATCCGCTTCAGGAACGGGGCCGCGGAGAGACTGGCTTTTCTTAACGATTCCGAGCAGAACGCTGCCGACATCACGGCGCGCCTGAACGACCTCGCCGATATGCTTTTAGACGCCGCGCGCGGCATCAGCGAGCTGCGCCGCCTCGCCGGAGAACGTCTCTGCGCCGAGATCACTGAGGAGCTTAAGGATCTTGAAATGGCCTCCGCCGTTTTCCGGGCGGACGTGGATTTCTCGTTCGAGCCATCCGTCAACGGCTTTCCCGATTTCGGGTCGGACGGACTCGATCACGCCGAATTCATGATATCGGCGAATCCGGGGCAGCCTCTGAAGCCTCTTTCGAGAACCGCTTCGGGAGGGGAGCTTTCGAGGATAATGCTCGCCATAAAAACCGTCCGCAATCAGGCTGACAATATCCCGACGCTGATTTTCGACGAGATAGACACGGGAATAAGCGGCATCGCGGCGAAAAAGATCGCCGCAAAAATGAAAAAACTGTCCGGAGCGAGACAGGTCATATGCGTTACGCATCACGCGCAGCTTGCGGCGGCCGCCGACAGCCATATTTATATTTCAAAATCTGTTTCCGGAGGCAATACCTCCACACGCGCCGTTACGCTCGAAGGAGAAGAACGCGTCGCCGAGATAGCGCGGCTTCTCGACGGGAACAACACTTCGGCGATCTCACTCACGCATGCGAGGGAACTCATAAAAGAAGCCGCCGGAGAATGATCACGGCGGCTTTCTACTGATCGGTTTGTCTTCTGAATATCCTTCAGATCTTATTTCACTGTAACTCCCGGGCAGTTCGCGAAGGCGTCTTCGGCGACGTTGATCGCGCTTCCGTCGATCTCCTTGACGAGCTTCTTGCATCCGTTGAACGCTCTCGCGTCTATCTGCGTAATTCCCGAAAGGTCGATATCCGTCAGATTTGTGCATCCGGAGAAAGCGTACTCGGGGATGACGGTCATTCCCGCCGGAAGCTTTACAGAAACGGTATATTCATTTTCGAAAGCGCCGCCGGCGATAGCCGTGACGTTCGCGGGAATAACGGCTTCAGCGCCGCCGGAATACTTGACGAGCACGTTGCCGATAGTGAAGAAGTCCTCGGAATGATAGCCGATCCACTGCGTATTCTTGAAGGCGTACGCCCCCACTGAATCGACCGTGTCAGGGATCTCCATCTCGTCAAGCTTGTAGCAATTGTAAAACGCATACTTGCCGATAGACTTGAGCCCCGCCGGGAGAACGACTTCTTGCAGTCCCGCGCAGTCGTAGAACGTATAATCCGAAATAGCCGTCACGCCTGCGGGTATCGTGATCGAAGTGATCCCTGAGCAGCCGTAGAACGCCTTCTCTCCGATCTCGGTGACGGAATCCGCGATGGAAACGGTCTCGAGATTTTCGCAGAAGTAGAACGCGTAGTCGCCGATGCGGGTGACTCCGTCGGGTATCGTGATGCTTCTGGGCAGTCTGGAACCGTAAAACTCTCTGTCGCCGATCTCCTTCCAGCCGTTGAAGGTGAATGCTCCGATCGACTTTACGGTATCCGGAATCACCACGTTTTCGTCAACGATGTCGGCTTTGATGAGAACGCCGTTACCGAATATGTGGAATCTGTTTTCCGCGGCAGGCCCGTCGGCGACGGAAAGATCGTCGTACCATTTGGTGTTGTCGAACGCCTGGATTCCGACGTCGGAAAGCTTCAGCGTAAACGTGAAGTCGTCGATGTTCACGCAATCCTTGAAGGCGTAATTACCGATGGATTCGATAGAGGAGGGGAATACGATCGACGTGAGGCCGGAGCAGTTGAAAAACGCGCTGTCGCCTATCGATTTGATCGAATCGGGAAGATATATGTCGGTAAGAGCTGAGCAGTTCCTGAACGAATCGTTACCGATGGAAACGAGCTGACTCTTTATCTCAACGTTTTCGAGGGAAACACATCCGTCGAACAGACCGTCGCTGATCGTTTTGAGCTTGGAGGGAAGGACGATGGATTTCAGCTTCACTGCGCCGCTGAAAAGATTGTCCCCGAGGAATTCGAGACGCGGATTCTCGGGATAGGTAACCGAAACGAGACGGTCGATAAACGAATCGAAAGTTCCTTCGTTCAGCGAATAAGTATTTTCGGAAACGTTCACAGCGACGTCGCCGGTATCGGAGGCGGGAACGAAAGCAATGACGGCGTTCTGGCCGATGGTCAGGAAGCCGGCCTTCATTTTTTCCTCGTCCGTCGGGGCGGCGGCGATCGCGTTTTTGATCTCGGCGATCTTCGCGCCGTACCAGGCGGTATCCTCAAACGTTCCGCCGCCTATGCTGTACAGGACCTTCGAGAACCCTATCTCGGCGAGATTTCCGCAGCCGGCGAAAACGCCCTTGCCCATTTCCTTTACCTTGTCGGGAAGCGTAACGGAAGCAAGAGAGGTGCAGCCTTCGAAAGCGCGGTCGCCGATGGAAACGGCTTCCTTGAAGATCGTGACGTCGGTTAAGGAAGTGCAGCCGGCAAACGTAAAGGCCGGAAGTGTGGTCGTCGCGTTGGGGTCGATGAGCTTTTCGGGGAGAACGGCCTTTACGAGACCGGTGCAGCCCTCGAAGATGTGCTCTCCGAACGTATAAAGCTTGTTCTCGAAGGCGATCTCTGTGATGCCCGTGCAGTTGTGGAAGGCGTAGTCTCCGATGTGATTAAGGTTGTGCGGGGGAGTGAACGCCCCGGTAAGGCCGGTGCATCCGTCGAACGCGAGCGATTCGATTGCCGTTACCGAACGGGGGAAGGTGATCGAGGTGACTTCCGTTTCACCCGCAAAAGCTCCGGATCCGATGACTGTAATATCGTTGGGGACCTCTACCGCGCCGCCTTTTCCGATATAGTCCACGAGAGTGCTTCCCTCGACGATGAACTGCTCCGGATCGTACTCGATATTGTAGATCGGGGCAAGAGGCGCCGCGCTGTGTGAAGGCTCCGGAGTAGGCGCTTCGGTGGGCTCTGGTTCTTCATTGCTGCACGCTGCGAACGCGCCGAAGGCAATGCATAACGAGAGAACGAGCGCCATGATCCTGCGCTTTGTGATAAAGCTTTTATTCATAAGGAACGATACCTCCGCTTTGAATAAATGAATGACAATCGTTCGGCGTATTCATCCGCCGCAAAAAGTCTGTATGATTATACCCTGTTTACACGCAAAAAGTCAACAATTGATTTGGCGTTTCCGGGAGCGTGTCCGTGAAAAACCGCGGGTGCGGGCGTGCCGGCGGTCTGCTTCGCGTGCGTCGTCACGGAGGTCTGCTTCGCGTTCGTCGTCACGGCGGTCGCGGGACTGACCGGAGCGGCGGCCGTGCGGGCTCCGGCGTTCTGCCGGCGTCACGAGCTCTCCGGCGGGTCGCCCCGCACTTGAATCGGCACCGTTCAGGGTGTATAATCCGACCCGGCGGCAAGAGTGCGAACGATCCGCCGCGAAAAGGAGAAAACGCGGCTTATGCTTAAAACGGAAATATTATCCGTGGGAACGGAACTCCTGATGGGACAGATTGCGAATACGGACGCGCAATATATATCGAAAAGACTGCCGGAGGCAGGCGCCGGAGTGTATTATCATACCGTCGTCGGGGACAACGCGGAGCGTTTCAGGGACTGCCTCGGGGCGGCGTTTGAACGGGCCGATATAGTTATTACCACCGGCGGCCTCGGACCGACGCAGGACGATCTCACGAAACAGGCCGCGGCCGGCTTTTTCGGGCTTCCTCTCGTAATGCACGGGGAGTCGAAAAAGCGTATCGACGATTTTTTCGCGCTGCGCGGACTCACGCCGACGCGGAACAACTACAGACAGGCGATGATGCCCGAAGGAGCCGAAGTGCTCCGCAACGACAACGGTACCGCGCCGGGCTGCATTATTCGCGGAAGCGGCCGTCTGGAGGGGAAAACGCTGATATTGCTGCCGGGCCCTCCCGGAGAGCTTATACCGATGTTCGACAGATACGTCATGCCTTTTTACGCGTCCCTTTCGGATAATTGTATCGATTCAAAATTCGTCTGCATCAGCGGCACCGGCGAGTCGGCCGTGGAGGAAATGCTGATCGGACTTATCGACGGCCAGACCGATCCGACGTATGCGACTTATGCAGGCGAAGGAAACGTGGTAGTGAGAGTAACGGCTCACGGCGCGACCGCGCGCGAGGCGGCGGAGAAAACGGAAGCCGGAGTCAGAGCGATATGCGGGATCATGGGAGACGACGTTTATTCCGTGACCGGCGAAAAGCCTGAGGAGGCGCTGGTGCGGCTTCTCAGGGAAAGCGGATTCACTATGTCTGCCGCCGAATCGCTAACCGGAGGAATGATCGCGTCTTCAGTAGTGTCCGTTCCGGGTGCCTCGTCCGTTTTCAAAGGCGGATGCGTGGTTTACACGGATGAGATGAAAAGGAAAATGCTTGGCGTAAAGGAGGAAACGATTTCCGCGTTTACGGCCGTCAGCGCCGGAACCTGCCGCGAGATGGCCGAAGGAATGAGGCGGATGTCCGGAAGCGACGTTGCCGTCGCCGTAACGGGATACGCCGGTCCCGGAACAGGCGATGAGCCGGTAGGACTTGTGTATATCGGCGTTTCCTCGGAGTCTTTTAACCATGTAAACGAATTCAGGTTTACAGGTAACAGAGAAAAAATCAGGCGCTCGGTGACCGTAAAGGCTATCAACTTGACACGGCGCTGCGTTTTGTCCATGACCGAGGGCGGGCGCTCCCCGGTTCCGTCCTGCGGCCGCGGGGATATACGCGGAAAAGCGGACGAAAATGCGGACGGTAACACAGAGGTGAAACAATGAGCGGAAAAAGCCTTTCTTCCCAGTCTATGGCGCGGGGATTCGCCGTTCTCTCGGCGGCAAGCATCCTCGTTAAAATACTTTCTCTGCTCTTCGTGCCCGTGATAATGAAGCTGATGGGCGGATCGGGAGGTTATCAGGTATATACGAGCGCGAATCAGATATACGCGTTCGTTTACGTGATCGCCACCGCCGGCCTGCCCGTGGCCATTTCGAAAACCGTCACGGAATTTATTTCGACGGGCGAGCCGGGTTCGGCCACCCGGTCGTTCAGACTCGCCCGGACCGTACTGGCCGCGACCGGATTGCTGCTTACCGTTTTGCTCGTTCTGCTCGCGAGACCGATCGCCCGCGCCTCCGGATATGAAGAAGCGTGGCTCGGCATAGCCGTTATCGCCCCGAATATTCTGATCTGTTCGGTTCTTTCCGCTTACCGCGGCTATCTGCAGGGTCTTAAAAACATGACGCCGACGGCTGTTTCCCAGGTGCTTGAGCAGATCGTCCATCTCGTTGTCGCCATCGCGGCGGTTCTCGCTCTGCGGGGCAGAGGCCTCGTCTGGGCGGTCGCCGGAGCTTCCTTCGGGACCGTTGCCGGCTCGGTCGCCGCTCTCGCTGTCGTCGTTTTTTTCTACAGAAAGGCGCCTCGCCCCGAAGCTGTCGCCGGAAGGAATTCCGGAGTCAGTCGCTCGACCGGCGAATATCTTAAGCTTCTGGCGAGATACAGCATACCGATCACTCTCAGCTCCGCTATACAGTACGGAGGAACTATCATAGACGTTTTTGTCGTAAAATCGAGGCTTTTAAGCGCCGGACTTTCCGAGTCTGAGGCTGCGGCCGTTCACGGAGATCTGTCAGCCGCCCGCCAGCTCATAAACGTTCCTACGGCGCTCGTTACCGCGCTTTGCGTCAGCATGCTCCCGGTCATCGCCGGCCTGTATGCCGAGCGGAAAATAAAGGAGGCGAAAAGGAAGGCGGACGAGAGCTTCCGACTTTGCTTTATCGTCGCGGTGCCGTGTACGATCGCGCTCATGGTCTATTCGTTCCAAATCTACCGGCTTCTCGATTTCAACAATCCGCTTATAATGACGGCAATGGCCGCGAGCGTCATTTTCATGGGCATCGTTCACCTCCAGAGTTCGATAATGCAAAGCGTGAATCTTCTGTACCAGTCGACCGTGTTCGTTGCCGTCGGAGTGATTCTGAAGGCCGTTTTCAATTACGTGCTGATCGGGATCCCGTCGCTCAATATCTACGGCGCGATCATCTCGACGTATATTTCGTATCTCGTTCCGCTCGCGATGAACGCTCTCGCTCTCAGAAAGCTCAAGGGAATATCGATAATGCTCGTGAAGCCGCTTATCAAGCCCGTTATCGCTGGAGCCCTGATGCTCGTGCCTTCGTTCCCGATATACTATCTGCTTCTGCGGATGCTTCGGTTCGCCGGGCCGTACGCTTCGAACCTGATCGCGTTCATCGTGTGCGCGGCCGTATGCGTTGCCGTTTATTTCGCCGTCATGCGGATCATCGGCGGCATCAGGAAGGAAGACGTTGAGTCGATTTCTCCGGGTCTTGCGAGAAAACTCAGATTGTGAAGAAGCGTTTCCCGCGCTGCTGACGGGTTTGTGTACGGGCAAAAATGCTGTTTCCGGCTGAAAATTTGAGAGTGTTTTCTGCCTCATCCGGGAACGACCGTCATTTGCGGCCGGATTGTTCCGGAAGATTTCAGCAGCCCTCTCCGCCCGCGGCAGCAGCCCTCCGTTCTCGGCGGCAGCTCTCCGCTCCTTGTCGCCCCTCTCTCCGATCCTTCTCCCCGGATTCTCAGCGATTCTCAGCTTGCCCTTGAATTTCGCACGGGCCTCGACTATAATAAGCTGCGGAGGCGCGGTGGGCGCAAAAATCATTTGCTGTTGATCCCAGCCGCTTCCGGATTTTTGAAGTTTCGGAGGGGACGGGGAATGGCTAAAGTCACTTTCAGGATCGAGCGTTGTAAAGGATGCAGGCTCTGTCTGAACGTATGTCCCAAAAAAATCATTGCTATCGACGAAAGCGTTCTTAACGCGAAAGGGTACCATCCCGCGGGAGTAACCGAGCCCGAAAAGTGCATCGGCTGCGCCTTCTGCGCCACGATGTGCCCTGACTGCGTTATCACGGTAGAACGGTAGAAAGGCAGGCCCGATATGGGAGAGAAAATTTTGATGAAAGGCAATGAAGTAATTGCCGAAGCGGCTTTGAGAGCCGGTTGCCGCCACTATTTCGGATATCCTATCACGCCGCAGACGGAGGTCGCCCATTATATGGCGCGAAAGATGGAGGAGATAGGCGGAACGTTCGTCCAGGCGGAGAGCGAGGTCGCTGCCATTAATATGGTCTACGGCGCCGCCAGCGCCGGAGTGAGGGCCATGACGTCATCGTCAAGCCCCGGAATAAGCCTCAAGCAGGAGGGCATATCATACGCCGCGGGAGCCGAGCTTCCTGTCGTCATTATAGATATCGTGCGCTGCGGCCCCGGCCTCGGCGGAATACTTCCCGCGCAATGCGACTATTTCCAGATGGTCAAGGGCGGCGGTCACGGAGATTATCATAACATCGTTCTCGCTCCGCAGGGAGTGCAGGAAATGTACGAGCTGGTCGTCGACGCGTTCAATCTCGCCGACAAATACCGCAATCCGGTCGTCGTCATGGGAGACGGCTATATGGGCCAGATGATGGAAGCAGTCGAATTCAGGGACGTCGAGCGGATCGAGAGATACGATAAACCCTGGGCGGCGTGCGGCAGCGAAATGAAGCGCGAGCATAATACGATAACGTCGATCTATATCGAGGCCGACGTACTCGAAGCTCACGTTAATCACCTGTACGAAAAATACCGCCTGATCGAGGAAAATGAAGTTCGCGCCGACGTGTTCAACTGCGACGGAGCAGACGTTATAATAGCCGCGTACGGCACCTGCGCCCGCGTCACCAAAAACGTGATAAAGGACGCCGCGAAAATGGGCATAAAGGTCGGCCTAATACGTCCGGTCACGCTCTGGCCGTTCCCGAAAAAGGCTTTCGAGCAGTACGCTTCCGTCCCCAAAGGAATCCTCACCGTGGAAATGAGCATGGGACAGATGGTGGAGGACGTAAAGCTGGCCGTCGGCGGAAGAAACAACGTTTATTTCTACGGCAGAACGGGCGGCAACGTTCCCGCCCAGAAGGACATACTTGCCGAGGTCGTTAAGATCGCCCGCGGCGAAGGAGGCGATCTTAGATGAGCATCGTTTTTGAAAGACCTCACGCATTGATAGACAGGCCGCTGCATTACTGCCCCGGCTGCACGCATGGAATCATCCACAGGCTGGTCGCCGAAGTGCTCGACGAGCTGGGCATCGAGGGCGCCACGGTAGGCGTCGCCTCCGTCGGATGCACGTATAACAGCTACGAATATTTCAACTGCGACATGGTTCAGGCGGCTCACGGAAGGGCGCCCGCCGTTGCCACAGGCATCCGCCGCTCGCTTCCCGACCGCACTGTATTCACGTATCAGGGCGACGGCGATCTCGCCGCCATCGGTACCGCCGAGATAGTTCACGCCGCCACGAGAGGCGAGAAAATAACTACGATATTCGTGAACAACGCGATTTACGGCATGACCTCAGGCCAGATGGCTCCGACTACTCTCGTCGGACAGGTCACCACGACGACGCCTTTCGGGCGCAAACCGGAGCTTCACGGATATCCCATCCGCGTGTGCGAGATGCTCTCGACGCTTGAAGGAACGGCGTACGCGGAGCGCGTCGCGGTGAATAACGTTCCGAACATAAAGAAGGCGAAAGCCGCCATTAAACGCGCTTTTCAGGTGCAGCAGGAGAGAAAGGGCTTCGCGATCGTCGAGGTGCTTTCCATCTGTCCCACGAACTGGGGAATGAGTCCTGAAAAATCGCTTGAATGGCTCGGGGAGAATATGATGGAGCATTATCCGCTCGGCGTGTATAAAAACGTCGAACTGACGTCGGACGGCGCTAAATGAGGGAGGCGGCAATATGGACAATCAGATAATTTTTGCCGGCTTCGGCGGACAGGGCATACTTTCGATGGGAAGGTTCATTGCCCACGCCGGACTTCACGAAGGAAAACACGTTTCGTGGCTGCCGTCGTACGGCCCGGAAATGCGTGGCGGCACGGCGAACTGCAACGTTATCGTTTCGGACGAGGAGGTGGGCTCTCCCATTATCAGCGAGGCGACCGCGCTCGTCGTCATGAATCAGCCATCTCTTGAAAAATTCGAATCTTACGTCGCGCCCGGCGGAGTCATAATATCCGATTCGGACCTTGTGCCGGTGAAACCGGAACGCTCCGACGTCAGGGTGTTTTCAATGCCCGCCACGAAAATGGCATACGACCTCGGCAACCCGACGTTTGCCGGAGTGATATTGCTCGGCAAGCTTATAAAAGAAACGGACGTGGTCGGTTACGACAGCTTTGAAGCCGCTCTGAAAGGAATACTTAAGCCGAAAAAGCACTACCTGATCCCCGAGGAAATGAAAGCTCTCAGGATGGGCGCCGACTATTGAGCCGCGAAAGGTGAAAGATCATGGACGGAAAGTATAACAACGCATTCATTCCGGTAAAACGCACGGTTTCGCGTCTGGCTTTTTTTATGGCGGTCTTTCTGTTCATCTCTTTGATCGCGCCCGCCGGTATCCGCGCCGCCGAATCCGATTCGATCCTGATCAATTTCAGCGATCCGATGTATCTCGATTTCATCAGCGGCACGAACGGCATCCGCGGAGTTGATTTCGTCCTGGAGGAAAAAGACGCCTTTATACGCGTATTTTTCAACCAGGTCCATTCCGATCCTTACTTTTTCCTTCCGATAGCTCTGGTGAAATCCGGGATCAGCTGTGATAAATACAGATACGTGGTCATGAATATCCGGACGGATTCGGTCGGTTTTTCGTCAAGTATCTATTTCGCCACGAGCAATGACGGCTCGCTCAACGAAGACAAAAACGTCGGCTCGGTGAACAGGATCACGGACAGCGGCGAATGGGAATCCATGGTTTTCGATATGGGCGCGAACGTCCGCTGGAACGGATTGCTCACAAGCGCCCGCTTCGATCCTTTCGGAACGGTTCCGGAGGGACTGGATCACATAGATATACGCTGGATCGCCTTCGTCAAGGCCGAAAAGGACCTCGAAAAGCTTGACGAGAAGCTCAAAGACATCGACAAGGTGCCGGTTTATACGAGAAGACCGGTTTTTGCGACGCCGGACCGTACCAAGCCTCCGGAAAATACGTTCAGACCGTCGGGCCTTTCCGGAGAGGAACCGGATAGCAAGAGCGGCGGATTTTCGCCCGTGGTGCTCATAACGGTCACCTCTGTGCTCGCCTTTTTTGCCGCGAGCTCTCTGACGGCGATAATCATCACCAGGAAAAAGAATAAAAACGGAAGCTGGTATGGCCATGAACGAAAATGAGTTGTCCGGTTCGCCGGAGGTCGCGCCCGGCCGGTGTTCCGGAGCGGATAACGGAGGAATATGCGGGAGCCGGTTCAAAAGGCTGGTGCTGATCGGCATGCCATGCTCCGGAAAATCATCGATAGGACGCGTGCTCGCCGAGCATTACGGACTTGATTTTTACGATCTTGACGAGGAAATAGAGAAATACGCCGGCATGACCATCGAAAACATTTTCGCGACCTCCGGCGAGGCCGAATTCAGACGCATCGAGACTCTCGTCACGGGAATGATGGCGGGTACCGACCGTGCCGTTATCGCCACCGGCGGAGGGATCGTCACGAAGGCGGAGAATATGGCTCTCCTCAAAGGCGAGGGAAGCGTCGTCATATATATTCACCGCGATTTCTACAAGCTCGTGACGACTCCGAGAAAGGTGAGAGATCAGCGGCCGGTGCTCCGTTCCGCCAATATCGACAAGCTTTTTGCCATTTACAAGACGAGACTTCCTCTTTACAAAAAATACGCCGATATAGAAGTCAGAAACGATAACGGCAGGGAGGATTCGGCCGTCAGGATCGAGAGCTCTCTCGAAGCTTATTTTCAGAAGCCGGAGAACGGCGCGGAGCGACCGGAAGATGTTTAGGAAATTAAAACCGGATATACGGTACGGCGACATATACGATACAGACGCCGATGCCTTGAAAAAGTCGGGGATAAAGCTGCTGCTGTTCGATATCGACAACACCTTGGAGCCGTACAGCGCGCCGCTTCCCGGGGAACGGCTGTCGGACTGGCTTCGTTCGCTTATCGGCGCCGGATTTACCGCCGGCATCGTTTCCAACGCAAAGCGTGAAAGAATCGCTTCGTTTGTTGAAGGTTTTCCTGACGATATCAGGGAGAGGATTTTATATACGTACGGAGCGGCGAAGCCTTCCAGAAAAGGCTTCCTTCGCCTGTGCGCCGAGGCCGGAGCCGACCCTTCTGAGACGGCGATGTTCGGCGATCAGCTGTTTACGGATATTCTCGGAGGGAACAGGGCGGGGCTTACCACGGTGCTCGTGAAGCCGATAGATCCGGGTATCGAACCTCCGTTTGTCAGATTCAAAAGATTGATTGAGAGGCCTTTTTTATGAACATGAACGTTTTTGAAATCACCGGAAAACGCGTCGGGGCTTTCAGAGCCGCGATGGAAGAGAAAAAAGTCGACGCCGCCGTCGTCTGCTCCGGCCCCGGAGTCCGCTATCTGTCGGGATTTGCCGGAACGCCCGGAGACGCTTCGCTTCTTATCACGCAGAACGACGCGTATATTTTTACCGATTCCCGCTATACTATACAGGCCGCGGAGCAGTGCCCGTATTTCACGCTGAAATCCCATCCGGCTTCGGATTTTCACGCGATGAAGGAATTTCTGCCGGCTCCGGGAGCGTCGGTCGGCTTTGAAAATCTGAGCATCTCTTATGCCGGATATAACAAATTGAAGGCCGGACTCGGAACGGATTCTCCCGTGGGGCTCGATCATGCGATCGACGATCTGCGCAATATCAAAGATGACGAAGAGGCGGCCTGCATCAGAAAGGCGTGCGACATCGCCTGCGACGCTCTCGCCGAGACGGTGCCGTACATAAAAGACGGCGTCACGGAGCTTGAAGTCGCCAACGAGCTCGAATACAGAATGAAAAAAAATGGCGCGTCCAGTACGTCGTTCGACACGATAGTCGCCTCGGGCGTGCGCGGCGCTCTTCCGCACGGACTCGCGTCCGAAAAAATAATACGCGGCGGCGAATTTGTCACCATCGATTTCGGATGCGTATATAACGGCTATTGCTCGGATATGACGAGAACTTTCAGCCTCGGCGACGCCGATCCGGAGCTCGTGAAGATCTATTATACAGTTCTCGAAGCGCAGCTGACCGCCATCGACGCGTACGTTCCCGGGATGACCGGCGTTGCGCTCGATAAGATCGCGCGGGATATTATCGCCGAAGCGGGATACGGACAGTATTTCGGCCACGGCCTCGGTCACGGCGTGGGGCTGGAGATCCACGAGGGCGTGAGCGTCAGCTCGAGAAGCACCTCGGTCCTTCCGGAAAGGTCCGTGTTCAGCATCGAGCCGGGAATATATATCGAAGGTCTCGGGGGCGTAAGGATCGAGGATCTGATCATGTGCCGCGGCGGAGAGAAGACCGTCCTCACGGCTAAAAGCCCGAAGGCATTTACGGTTCTTTAATAGACCGGGGGAAGAAACGCTTAATGATATGCTGGTTCGATCATTCAACGAAAAAGATCTTCAAAAACGCCGCTCCGCCGGTGGTCCCGGAAGGCGCCGGACTTGAATATAGCGTTTATATCGCGGGCAATGAATACGGCGCTTGCCACCTTTGCGTAAGAAACGGCGGAGAAGAGGACGACGGTGCTGTTTCCGTATCTTTGGGAAATATTTTCCGCGAAGGCGGGATTCCGGCCGGCGGAGATATTGACGTCAGGATATTTGCGGAACGCTACGTGAGCGTTACAATGAGCGGACCTTTCGTCATTGTCCCGGAAGAGAAGGAAGACGCGGCGGCCTATTATC
>CADBOE010000152.1 GCA_902796205.1 uncultured Ruminococcus sp.
TGATTGAACCGCCGTGTACCGAACGGTACGCACGGTGGTGTGGGAGGTCGGTCACTCAACCAATGGGTGACCTCCTACCCGATTATCACAAAACAGATCCATATCATATCAGACGGAATTGCAATCCGGCATTACCCGGAATAATACAGCCGTACCGGAAGCGCCTCCTCCTTACGCCTTCGTGAATCTGTCCTTTCCCTGTTTGCAGCGCGGGCACTTCCAGTCGTCAGGCAGGTCCTCGAACGCGACGCCGCCGTGCTCAGCCGGATCGTAGACGTAACCGCACACGGTGCAGACGTACTTTCCCGTCTCCTCATCTTTTACGAAATCGTACTTGTCAAATACGGTTTCGGGCGGATTATCGAGATCGACGACGCGGTTCGCCTCAAGATTTTCTAATCCGAGCGGCGTATGGGTAGACAGGTAAACGGTGGGATGATTGCGAACGAACGTACGCACGCGGTCGAGCGTCTCTCTTGCGGCCGGCATATCGTCGAAAACGACGGAAAGCTTGTTCTCGTAAAGAGCCTCGTCCGTGTACGTGATATCGCCGTGGATCATATAGAAAAGGCCGTTCATTTCAACTATAACGATGCTGTTGCCGCTGGTATGGCCTTTTGCTTTGATATAATAGACGCCTTCACATATTTTCTGGGATTCCGGGAAATTGTAATAAGGCCCGTCTGAAAAATCGACGGGAACGATGTTGCCGATCCCCTGAAGCTCTGCGGCGTTCATTTCCTCCCTGTTCACGTATATTTTTGCTCCGGAAAAAGACTTGAGCTCTCCGGAATGATCAATATGCCTGTGGGTCAGAAGAATTTTCGTCACCTGCTCCGGTTCGTAGCCGAGCTTCCTGAACGCGTCCATGTAGCTCGAAATATCCTTTCCCGTAAAAGCCGGGCTGTTCTCATCCGGCTTCTCCTCCGGGGTCCCCGCCGTAAGTCCCGTATCGACCAGAATGACCCCGTCGCCGGTGTCGATCAGATAATTCGCAAGCGCCCCGCGATATCTGATATTGCGATCGAATTTTTCCGTTCCCTCCTCGCCGCCGAAAACGAAAGGCTGCGTATAGAAACCGTCTTTTCTGAACTTGACAGCTTTGATCTCCATAGTTCCATGCCTCCTTATGCGATACCGGAATCAATTACGTGCCATGCACGCGCTTTACGGATTTGAAATGTATTCCTCAAAGAAATGAAAATTATCCAGTCTGACCTCGGAGCCGTCGTACGGCCGTACGCAAACGGTGAGATCGTCAGTTTCTGGAAGTTCGTTATCAAAAATGACGCTGCCCTTTCTCGAGGCAGTCCAGCTGAAGCTGCCGGAGCCCGGAGCCCATTCGACAGTCCCGGCCGGTTTTCCTCCGCCGGACCCGAACCTGAATTCGATCACGCCGCCCGCGCCTGACGCGCCGCCCCTGATTTCAAGACCTTTCTTGTTATGAAGGCCGTGAATATTCGGAAAATAAAGCGAACCTTCCGAGGTAAAAGACACGGAAAAGCCGGAAATATCATCGTTTTCGACCTTTCTCGAATTCACCCCGCGCATGAACCATTCGGCCTCGATGCGGTTCCAGCCGGAATCATACTGTCCTACTCCGTATTCCACGATAAGCGGATCGGTCACTAGCGACCCGTCTCCGGCGACGTGCACGTAGCAAAGACCGCTTGAACGGTATTCGCCGTAATGATCGTTTACCGTGATGGCGTTGAAGAGCTGGCCGTTCCACTCGAAATAGCTCGTATGATCCACGCTCGCCCCGGTATGTCCCATGTATTTGTATGGACCGTACACGCTGTCGCCGATCGCGTAAAAGCCGCCGTACGTAAGATAATATTTTCCGCCTATTTTGTTGACTGACGCTTTATCGTCGCCTTTGTCGTCGAGCTCTATTCTGCGCGGCTTTTCTGCCAGCGATATCATGTCGTCCGAAAGGCGGGCGATGAAATAGCCGCAGCCCTCGCCGTAGCACCACGAGGGGCCTCCGAAGATCAGATAATATTGTCCGTCGTCGTCCTTGAATACGCACGGATCATATTCGCGCGTCGTCGAAGAAGAGCCGTCCAGAAGCGGCCTGCCGAGCGGATCAGAAAAAGGTCCCGCGGGATGATCCGATACGGCGACGCCCGTTTTCGAATTTCCGTCCGAATAGTAATAATAATATTTTCCGCCTTTTTCGGCGCAGTCGACAGCCCAGCAGCAGTCGGACGGACCCATATAGAAATCCTCGGGATGCACCGTGGACTCGAGCTGCCACGTGACGAGATCACGGGACGACCATATCTGCCAGTCGTGCATAATGAAAGCGGCGCTGCCGGGGACGGCGTCATGCGTCGCGTACATCCACACTCTGTCGAGAAAAACGTGCATATGAGGGTCGCAAACGCCCATTCTCGGTATTATCGGATTTTTCTTTGCCGTTACGGTCAATTTGCCGTGAGTGTCCATACAAATCCTCCCATCAAAGCATAAACGGGTTTCTCAGACAGCAACAAAGCCCGGATTCACCGGGCTTTGCGCGAGATGCGTCACAAACGCATCATTTTAATGTCTAAGGACTATAAAAAAGATATTTTCGGGTTTTCGGTGGATGGAGTTGAACCCTCGTAAAATATCTGTTGCTTTCAACATTAA
>CADBOE010000153.1 GCA_902796205.1 uncultured Ruminococcus sp.
AGTTAACGATATATTTGACGTTTTCAACTTCTTCCGACGGAGTATGGTCGAGAACCATGTACGAACCGTCGTTGTCGCCGGTAAGATAATCGCCGCCGACAGATACTTTGAGAATATACGTTCCGGCGTCAAAATCCTCTCCGAGATCAAGAACAGCCGCGGGATTTCCGTTGGTAACAGCTTCGATCGAAACGCTCTTAACCGGTGTCTGTGCAAAAGTATTCTCTACGTTGGAAGCGAATTTGAAAAGCTCCATGGTAAACGTTACCGGAACACCCTTTGAAAGATCGCTGGCCCAGTAGGTAGTGAGCATGATCTTGTTGAATTTGCCGGTAGTAGTGAACTCGGCAGCCGCATATTCGCCTTCGGCGTTCATCCAGATGGCTTTTCCGTCTATGGGGCTGTTCGTTCCGGCGGCGGGCGCGTAATCAATGATCACAGGAGCGTCCTTGTAGCCCCAGGTGATCTCTTTGATGGCGGCTTCGGTGCCGTCTTCGAGTTTGCTGTACATTTTGAGAGAATTGGTTTCCTCTTTCGTCAGCTCAATG
Organism: uncultured Ruminococcus sp.; assembly: GCA_902796205.1. Classification (GTDB taxonomy): domain Bacteria; phylum Bacillota; class Clostridia; order UBA1212; family UBA1255; genus UBA1255. Next base: position 549 of record CADBOE010000153.1, read on the forward strand.
GTGAAGTTGAATCTTCTCGGATTGGCAGAACCGGTCAGGGACTTTCCTTCCGCATTCCAGAGATTCGGGTCGTAAACCGCATAACCCCATTTGACCTCTCCGTTATTGATCTGGATACCGATATCGCTGAGAGCGTCGTCGGTCGAATACCAGCCCTGAATGTGCAGGTATTTGTAATCATGTCCGAAAAGATTTCCGAGATTTCCGTCACCGGTGACTTTTCCTTTAACGTCCGTATCGGCCGCAGCAGGGACCCACGGAGCAGGATAGTTAGCCGGATCAGCATTAACGTCAGCGACGTTGGTCAGGAACGCGCCGTCAATGTTCAGCAGACTCGCGGCGCTTGCAACAGTCGCGAACGTCGTGAGGATCATTGCCGCAATAACGACGACAGCAATCAATTTTTTCATAACAAAACCTCCTGTTTTATTACCGGCTTAAACCAGCCGGAATTACGGTTCAGGATTATATATTGTTTCAGGAGAATTGTCAATTTTTTATTTTCTGCGCGTTTTATTTAGCGTGCGTTTTATTTTCTGCGTTATTTTTCTGCAATCTTCGCTGACCGGCAATTATCCGCTTGCACTGCGCGGAAAAAAGCAGTAAAATGTCAGTGTAGACTGGTTGCGCGCTCCGGCGTGTCCGGAAAAATCACAGAAGAAAAATGAAGAAGATCATTATCGCTTTGGTTCTCACCGTGTTTATGGTCGCCGCCCTCGGCGTCACTGCTTTTGCAAACGTCGGCTTTGACGCTCTTTACGTGGACGTCAATTCGTATCAGGGGAACGCCGGTCATGCCCTCGATGCCGAGATATCGGTCGAAGTCGGACAGAAGCTTTTCATTCTCGGCTGGTTTGCCGAGCCCGGAAAGACCGTCGACAAAGTAGTATGGACTCTTGACGGCGTCGAGAAGGACTGCGCCGACAATTACAGGGACAGAACAGAAATTGCCGACCTCGCAGCATTTAAGGAAGCAGGATTTTCTGCTGACGATTTTGTAAAAGCAGGTTTCGGCAAGGATACCGTTGATCAGGGCGGCCTCATGGAGCTGCTCGGCGTTGACGCCCTCACCGACGGAACGTATACCGTTTCCATCATCGGCAAATTCACCGACGGATCCACCACTCCGATCAAGGAAGACTTTACTCTCATAGTCGGAACAGGCGTCGCAGCGGATCCCCAGCAGACGGTTGATCGGCCCGCCACCAACGAGCCCGCTCCGCAGACTGGTGATGCTTCAGTGGCGATGCTCGCCGTTATCGCGGTTCTCGCTCTCAGCGCCGTCGTGGTGTTTGTAAAAAAAAGAGCGTTTTGACGTAAATAACTTCGGGTTATAATGACGGCCCGGGATTCCGGATCAGAAACCGGAATACGTTGTAAAAAGAGGCTTCGGCCTCTTTTTTTTCAATCTTTTTTCCTCCCTCCTTTATTCTCCCTCCTTTTTTATCGGCGGCATGTGCTGATTCGCAGCGTGCTTTATAAAGGAGAAAAAGCGGAGCATAGATCATCCGGGACTGAATAACAAAAAATCCGGTGCCGGTTTGCCGTATTCAACCGCCGGCAGAAGGAGCGCGCCGCGATCAGTCGCCGTCCTCCATCGGCAGGACTTTTTCGTAAAGATGCTTTGCAAAATCACAGCTCGTATATGCCGCAAACCGCTGGTAATCATCCGTTTTCCGGCTGTCGGCGAAATCGCAGACGCTCTTCACAATGATCGGTATGGGCTTGGGATCACTTGCGTGATTTGCGGAATAAACCACAGCGTATGATTCCATATCCAGGCCGGCGGTATGCTGATATTGCGAGTAAACCTGCTTTTCCAGAAGCTCCCTGCTCGCCACCACGGTGCTGCCGCACGCCATGGGGCCGATGAATACGTGACACGGATTATCCTCCGACGCCACCGCTTTCCTGAGCACCGGCATTATCTCCTCCGGTATCGTTTCGGAGGTTGAGCGCGGCAAAAAGCCGAGATTGCCGTAAACGATTTCCGCCTTTTCGGGGTTTACGAATTTTCCGGCGGAATAGTTCCAGACGATATCCGGAACGATCACGTCGCCGTACATCTGCTCCTCAACGTCGCTTCTGGCAACGCCCGCGGCTATCCCGACCATTATGATATAGCGGGGGCGGAACGTGTAAATGACCTTCATCGCGGTCGCGGCAGCCGCCGTCATCCCCATTTCGCCGATTTTTGCGTGAACGAGCGAACGCTCCTTTCCGTCCTTCTCAAAGGTCGCCACGTCGTATATCTGTTCATCGTTGTGAAACGTTTTCGCCTTCCAGTCATGAAAATGCATTACCGCCCGAAACTCCGTGGTGGTAACCGAAAGCAGTGCGACGTCGGTTTGATATTTATCCTTCATAAGTCCTGTCGGCAGGCGCGCCCGCCACTCCTTTTCAGACACGTCGTTTTATTCTGTACGTGTGATTGGTTTATATCAAAACTGTGCCCGATTATACCATATCGCGTCATTTACATCAAGCGAGGCCGAAGCTTAAATCCGTTCTTAAATCCGTTCAAGGGCAATATCCCCGCGGAAGGCGCGAAACGAATCTATCGCATCATTTTCAAATCCGTCATACAGATATTTTTCAAGCGGTTCTATTTCGGCATAAACGTTCTTATATGCCTCGTTTCCGTATTTACGCATCAGAAATCCCATGTAGGCTCCGGAATAGTTATAGCCGTCGTTCCCGTAAAAATAATCCTCATCGTTGAGGTTCGATGCGTCGGGCCTGGTATTTTTATCGAGAAGCTCCGGATCGACCTGCCCGGCAAGACAGACCGCGCCTCCCTCGGATATCAGCGGAGAAATGTCGTCAGGAGATTTGTCCGACACTTTCCCGAAGACTATGTGGACCACTTCATGCTTCACTACCGAGAGCATTTCATCATCAGACCTGTCAGACGCCGAAGGCGACAGAATGCATAATATCCTTTTCTCATAGTTTGCGTTACCGACCATCCACGGCTGATACGACCCTGCCGTTTTTCCGGTATCTCTGATAAATGCTTCAATATCGGAACAGATGACAAGAGTAAAAAGTTCCGTATCGGGTTCAATATTGAAATCTCCGGATAATATATCATACGTTGCCTCTGCCGTTTTGATAACTTCCCGGGCGAATTCATCGTCCCGGTCTTCATATCTGATCAGAAAATGCCTGTATTCATATTGATTCATGTCGAAAGCCCTCCGCAAATTTAACTTTGATTTCACGTTTTTGACAGTTCCGGCTCATCCGGAAGAAACAGATTCCTGATTATTCAGCTTAAAAATCCGGAAGCGAATACGCAGCCATGCCCAGAACAGCGGATATCAGTATCATGACGATCGGCGAAGGCTTTTTCTTTAG
>CADBOE010000154.1 GCA_902796205.1 uncultured Ruminococcus sp.
AACAAGAACAACGTCACGGAACTCGTATTCATCCTTGACCGGAGCGGCTCGATGGCGGGTCTCGAATCCGACACGATCGGCGGCTTCAATTCACTGATCGAGAAGCAGAAAAAACAGGATGGCGAATGCTACGTATCGACCGTTCTCTTTGACAACGTAAGCGAGGTCGTTCACGACAGAGTAAAGCTTTCCGAAATCGCCCCGATGACGGACAGGGACTATTACGTTAGAGGTTGCACGGCGTTGATCGACGCGATCGGAGGAGCGATAAATCACATTCGCGGCATCCACAAATACGCGCGTCCGGAAGACGTGCCGGAGCACACGATGTTCGTGATCACGACCGACGGACTCGAAAACGCAAGCAGGGAGTACACGGCGGACGCGGTCAGAAAAATGGTCAGCGAGCAGAAGGAAAAATACGGCTGGGAATTTCTGTTTATCGGAGCCAACATAGATTCCGTGGAAACGGCAGGACGCTTCGGGATAAATCCGGACCGGGCGGTCAACTACCGCGCCGACAAGCTGGGTACGGCCGTTCTTTACGAAACGGTCGCGGAAACGGTTTGCGCGATGCGAGCCAGCGAGGCGATAGACAGGAACTGGAGCAAAAAGATAAGCGATGATTTTGAATGCCGCGAAAAGAACGGATAAGAAGCCTTTGCAGTTACGGGATGGTTGCGGATTTTTGCGGGCGGAAGCGGACCGGCCGGGGCGAGGGATGTGAAACGTAAGCAACGCGGAAACGAAAGCAACGCGGAAACGGAGGCGACGCGGAAACGGAGACGAAGCGTGACCGATTCGCGGAAACGGCGCGGAAAATTGCCTGAAAATATTTCCGGCTGAAACAAATGCTAAAACTCACGGCTAAAACTCACGGCTAAAACTTGCGGCTAAAACTCCGGTAAAACCCGTCTGAAAAAAACGCCTGAAAAAAACGCTGAAAAAATTTGTTGACAAGCGGTGAAAAACGGTGCATAATACGCGTGAAAGTTGTTTCACTTTTCAATACTGGAGGGAGTGTGTTGTCATGTTCGGCGAAAAATTGAAAAACCTCAGATCTGAAAACGGCTATACCCAGGAAACTCTGGCGGATATGGTCGGCGTTTCCAAAAGAACCCTTATCAACTATGAGCAGGGCAGATGCTACCCGAAACAGACGGAGATACTGTCAAAGCTCGCTTCTGTTTTCGGCGTGTCCGTCGATTATCTGATCTCCGAGGAGGACAGGTGCGTTCAGGAAGCTTCCGAACGCGCAGGAACGGGAGCGGCGCAGGACGTGGCGGCTTTCCTTTCCAGCGCGAGAGCGATGTTCGCCGGCGGAAGGCTCAGCGAAGAGGACAAGGATAAGGTGATCCGGAAGCTTAACGAGCTTTACTGGGACGCGCGCGAGAAAAACAGAAAAAAATACGGCCGGAACGGCTGATTTTTCATACCGGACATCGTGAAATAACGTTTTGCCGGCTGCGGGCCCGAAGCGGAGATCGTATCTTTACTTCGGGCCGCACTTGCCCTTGAGGCAGGATAATGTTAAAATAACGCCGCAGACCGCCGGAGGTGATTTTTTTGGCAGTTGATTATGCGGAACAGAAGGCTTTTGCTCTTTCAAAAAAATTTTACACGTCGGATCCGTTTGAATTGTGTGAATGCCTTGGCGTGACCGTACAGACGGACGATATCGGCACGCTGAAGGGAATGTACGTTTTCATAAAGCGGAACCGTTATATCGTTCTCAGCGACAGGCTCGACACGGCGATGCGGAAGCTGGTCTGCGCACACGAGCTGGGTCATGACCAGCTGCACAGGGAACAGGCCAAATACAGCTTCATCCAGGATTCCGACCTCATAGATATGAATGACAGGACCGAGTTTGAAGCGAACGTTTTCGCAGTGTCGCTGCTCATAGATGACGACGAATTCCTCGGCCTCGCACGTGAAGGCGAAAGCGTCGAACAGATCGCGCGAAAACTGAATACCGATCCCAACCTCGTCATCCTTAAAGGCAGACTGCTCAAAAACAGGGGCTTCAGGCTGACTGCGTTTGAGCATAAGGCCGATTTCCTTAAGTATTGATGCTTATGCGCGGGGAGACGGCTTCCTGCGGGATTTACCACTTGCCTTTTCAGACGTGAAAGAAGGTTTGCCGTGAGATCGTGGTTTTTCGGAAACAAAGATCAGATCAGCAGAGTCTATTCTGCCGAAATAATCGATGCCCTTTCGCTCGAGGCGGGGCTTGAAGGCGGGCGCGTTTACAACGTAAAAGATCTCGGCGGCGTCGTTTCGGAGGACGTCGAATATCTTTTTTCAACCTGGGGCATGCCTCCGGTTCCATCTGAATATATAAGATCATATTTTCCCGCGCTGAAAGCCGTCTTTTATGCCGCGGGATCGGTGCAGTCGTTTGCCGGACCTTTTTTGTCGGAGGGCGTAAAGGTGTTCAGCGCGTGGGGGGCGAATGCCGTTCCCGTCGCGGAATACGCCTGCTCGCAGATACTTCTTGCGAACAAGGGCTTCTTTCACTGCTTCAGGCAGGCGGGTGAAGGAAGACGCGAGGAGGCGCTGGCCGCGTTCTCTGAATTTCCGGGGAATTTCGACTGTCCCGTCGGAATAATCGGCGCGGGGATGATCGGCAGCGCCGTTGCCGTCAGATTGAAAGAACACAGACTGAACGTTTATGTGTTTGATCCGTTCCTTCCTCCGGAAAAGGCTGCGGAGCTCGGAGTGACGAAGGTGTCGCTCGAGGAGATTTTCGCAAAATGCAGGACCGTGTCGAATCATCTTGCGAACAACGCCCGGACGGCCGGAATGCTGCGCGGCGACCTGTTCGGGTCGATGATGCCATTTTCGACCTTCATCAATACCGGTCGAGGAGCGCAGGTGGACGAGCGGGGACTCGCCGGCGTGCTCGCAAGGAGAAAGGATATAGTCGCGCTGCTCGACGTTACGTGGCCGGAGCCTCCTGAAGCGGGCCATCCGTTCTATTCACTCGATAACGTCTTTCTGACCCCTCACATGGCGGGAAGCTCAGGAAACGAGGTAAAGAGAATGGCTGAGTATATGCTCGCGGAATTCAGAAAGTTTTCCGCCGGCGAAAAATGCGATTACGAGGTAACGGCGGAAATGCTGCCGACGATGGCATAGACCGTTTGAGATTCGGGGTGACCGGAGATGAAAGAAAAATTCAAATCGGGACTTGTTTCCATCACGTTCAGAAAAGAGACGCCGGAGAGTATAATACGGCTGGCCGGCGAGGCCGGTCTCGAGATGATAGAATGGGGCTCGGACGTGCACGTAAAGCCGGAAGACACCGGCACGGCCGCGAGAGTGGGGAAGATGACGGCGGACGCCGGAATGAGCGTCGCCGCATACGGCTCGTATTACAGGCTGGGAGAGAGGGGAAAGCCTTGCGGAGCGCCGGATGAATTCAAACGGATATGCGAAGCGGCGCGTCTTCTCGGCACGGACGTTATCCGCGTCTGGGGCGGGTCGAAAAGTCCCGCGGATCTTTCGGAAGGCGAGCTGGCCGGAATGGCGGAGGAGGCGCAGATCCTTTGCGGATACGCGGCAGGATACGGACTCAATATTACCCTCGAATGCCATAATTTCACCGTGACGGAGGATCACGTGTCTGCCGCTTCATTTTACAGGCGGGTTGACAGGGACAATTTTCTTGCCTACTGGCAGCCGAACCAGTTCAGGTCCTTCGAGTATAACGTCGGGGCGCTGAAGGCGCTGCTCCCGCTTACCGCAAATATCCACGTGTTCAGCTGGAAGGGACACGAACGTTTTCCGCTCGAAACCGGAGAGGCGCAATGGATGGAATATTTAAGGACGGCGGCGGAGATTCCCGGACCCTCGGGAGGAAGACCGAGAGGACTCCTGCTCGAATTTATGCATGACGACAGCACCGGGACGCTTCGGAAGGCGGCGTCCGTACTTAAGACCTGGATAGAGGGATTTGAAAATGAGACAATATGAGATCACGGGGATGAGCTGCGCCGCGTGCAGCGCGAGAGTCGAAAAAGCCGTTTCGGGCGTTGACGGCGTAAAGTCGTGCGCCGTCAGTCTTCTTACCAATTCGATGGGAGTGGAGGGGGACGTCGAGCCGGGTAAAATAATTGCCGCAGTGGAAAAAGCCGGTTACGGCGCGAGACTCAGGGGCGCAGCCGCAGAGCAAAGAAGCGGAAGGACGGGAGGCAAGGTGCCCGCGGAGGACGTCGACGGATTCCGGAATAAAGAAATACCGAAGCTCGCCGGAAGACTGGCCGCCTCCGCCGTTTTTCTCCTTATACTTATGTATTGCTCCATGGGCCACGGCATGTGGAACTGGCCTCTTCCTGCCGTTTTCGACAACCACGTTTTCATGGGGATCGTGCAGATGGCTCTGTCGGCTGTCGTCATGGTCATAAATCAGAAATTTTTCGTCAGCGGCTTCAGAGCTCTTTTTCACGGCGGACCAAATATGGACACGCTCATCGCGTTGGGGTCGGGCACCGCTTTTGCATATTCGTTTGCGCAGCTCCTGATGATGGCTGCCGCGGAGGGAAGAGGCGAAGCGGAAGCGGTGATGAAAATCGGCATGAATCTGTATTTCGAGTCGGCGGCAATGATCCTCACGCTCATAACGGTAGGCAAATTGCTCGAATCCGTTTCGAAGGGACGCACTACCGACGCCCTTAAAAATCTTGTAAAAATGGCCCCGAAAACGGCCGTTGTTTTAGAGAACGGTGCGGAAAAGACAGTGAGCGTGGATGAGGTCAGAGTCGGGGACGTTTTCGTTTTGCGCCCCGGCGACAGCATACCGGTGGACGGAACGGTTGAGGAAGGATCGGGCTCCGTAAATGAGGCCGCACTTACCGGCGAGAGCATTCCCGTCGACAAAGAACCGGGCGACCGCGTCAGCACGGGGACGGTGAACCTGACAGGGTACATGAAATGCAGGGCTCTTCGCGTGGGCGAGGATACTACTCTGAGCCAGATCATAAAAATGGTTTCCGACTCCGCCGCGACGAAGGCTCCTCTCGCGAGGATTGCCGACAGGGTCTCCGGCGTTTTCGTCCCGGCTGTCATATTGATAGCGATGCTGACTCTCGCCGGGTGGATGATCGCCGGAAGGCCGTTTACGTTTGCCGTCGGAAGGGCGATCACGGTTCTTGTGATCAGCTGCCCGTGCGCCCTCGGACTTGCCACTCCCGTCGCCGTAATGGTGGGCAGCGGAGTAGGCGCGAAAAACGGGATCCTTTACAAAACAGCCGCGTCGCTCGAAACTCTCGGGCGAGTCAGGGTCATTGCTCTTGACAAGACCGGGACGATCACTGAAGGCGAGCCGGAAGTGAAAGCCGTGATTCCGGCGGAAGGCGTGACCGCGGCGGATCTGCTGAAGCTGGCTGCGTCGGTCGAACAGGGAAGCGAGCATCCACTCGCGTCAGCCGTTATGAAGAAGGCTTCGGCTGAGGGAATTTCCGCCGAAGAGATCGCGGACTTCGAGGCCCTTCCCGGAAACGGAGTGCGTGCGAGACTGATAAACGGCGGTATTGAGATAACAGGCGGCAGCGTCGGGTTTGTTGACCGCGAATTCGGACTGGGGGAGGCTCTGTCGGCCGAGGCGAAGCGTCAGGCGGAAGCGGGGAATACGCCGCTTGCTTTTGCCGCCGGCGGAAAAACGGTCGGGCTGATATGTGCCGCGGATACTATTAAACCCGATTCGGCTGAAGCGGTCGCATCGCTGAAGTCAATGGGAATTAAAACCGTCATGCTTACCGGGGACAACGAAAATACTGCCGGGTCGATCGCGGCCGTTTCGGGCGTTGACGACGTGGTCGCGGACGTCAGACCCGACGGAAAGGAAGCGGAGGTCCGAAAGCTGTCGCAGCTTGGAAAAGTCGCGATGGTGGGAGACGGCATTAACGACGCCCCGGCCCTCGTGAGCGCCGACGTCGGTCTCGCGATAGGAGCCGGAACGGACGTTGCTCTCGACGCCGCCGATATCGTTCTTGTAAAAAGCCGTCTGACAGACGTTTCTTCAGCCGTTAAGATCAGCAAAGCGACGATAAGGAATATTTACGAAAATCTTTTCTGGGCGTTCATTTACAATATCATTTGCATTCCGCTCGCCATTGGCGTTTTCGGGCTTGAGATGAAACCGATGTACGGCGCGGCGGCGATGAGCCTTTCGAGCTTCTGCGTGTGCATTAACGCTTTGAGGCTGAATCTTATCAGGCTGAACGGTAAGAACGCCGGCAGAAACAGCGGCGGCCGGGAAAAAGCCG
>CADBOE010000155.1 GCA_902796205.1 uncultured Ruminococcus sp.
CGGGTCGTCCGTTTGCCGCCGGTTGCCGCGCGTTTTTTGCCGCGTTTTCAGCCGCGTTTTCAGCCGTTGCCTCCGGCCCGGAAATCTCGTTTTCAGCCGCGAATTTTCAGCCGTTGCCTCCGGCCCGGAAATCTGATATAATTCCCGCCGTAACTGCCACCGGGTAGTCGAATGCAAAGCATTCATAGCGCGACGTTAGGTCATTGAAGCCGCGCTGTGGGTGCTTTTTTTCAGGAGGAAAAGTGAAAAAGCAGCCTTATTTCAGCAGAAATGAGATAATTCTGACGTGCGTTTCGTACGCCGTCGTCATCGCTGCGTTCGTCATTTTCGACGGCAGAGGATTTCTGACGCTCGCCGCCTCGCTGACGGGAGTGACGTTTCTCATATTCAACGCGAAAGCGAACCCGGTCGGCCAGCTTCTGACGATCGTTTTCAGCATAATGTACGGCATCATCTCGTACAGGTGCAGATATTACGGCGAAATGATAACGTACCTCGGAATGACCGCGCCGATGGCACTGTTCGCTCTTATATCGTGGCTCAGGCACCCGTTCAAGGGAAAAAGGGCTGAGGTCACGGTCAATACCATAAAGCGCCGGGAGCTGATCCCCGCCTTGCTGCTCACTGCGGCCGTGACGGCGGTATTCTATTTTATTCTCAGAGCTCTCGGAACAGCCAATCTGCTGCCGGCAACAATATCCGTCGCCACCAGCTTCGCCGCCGTATATCTGACCTTCCGCAGAAGCCACTGGTTCGCGCTCGCGTACGCGGCCAACGACCTTGTCCTGATCGTGCTGTGGGCCATCGCCTCCTTCGGCGACAGAACCTATCTCTCTGTTCTCGTTTGTTTCACCGTGTTTTTCGCAAACGATCTGTACGGATTCATCAACTGGCGCCGTATCAAAAAGCGTCAGCAGAACGGCCAGGAATCCGCCGGGGCCGCCCGCCGGACGTGTGATACTGAAGTGTGACACGGGCGTTTGAGCCGGACGTTTGAGCCGGACGGATGATACGGATTGGATGATTGGAACGGTCGACCGGAATTGACGACCGGTATGGATGACCGGGATGGACGAACGGAATTGACGAGCCGGATTGACGAGCAGGATTGACGACCGGGTCATATGAAATCTTCCGTTCTGAAAATTTCATCAGCTTCGATCCCGGTCACGTTTTCGAGCGGTATTATCGCGTCGCCCACCCGGATCGTATTCGTCGCCGCGGCGTCCACGTTCATGCATATGCCGGAAACGGTTTTGTATCGTCCCCGAATGCCGTATGATTCGCTCAGGCTGTCCGCGCACGGCTCGTAAAACGTGACCGACACGCGTATCCGGTTTTTCCTCGCCGCCCTGCTGTTATGCGTCAGATCGCGGAGAATATTCAATCTGCGACTGAGCTCTTCCCCGTCCGCCTCTTCCGGCTCGACGCGGTCAACGTACAGTACGCTCTTCGAAGCTACCTCCTCGCCGAACCCCCTCAGCGCGTCAAACGGCGCGAAGATCTTGGCCCGCCTGCCCGGATCCATTTTCGGATGTTTCGCGAAAAACGGATCCGTAATATCGTGGCGCGGTCTGCCTTTCAGAAACACGTCTTTGTATTTGAAATCCGCCGGCATTTGCATAACGCCCACGGCAGCTGTCATAAAGCATCACCTCTCCTTTCCTCGTCTCACGGGCCGGAGGTTATGCCTTATGACCTCCGATCTGTTTATTCCGTTCCAGCGCCGTCGAGCCTTCAAGAAGGTTCATTCCCTTGAAGACGGCGTTCGCGCCGTATTTTCTGCGGACCTCCAGCATGGCGCCCTGCAGCCTTCGGTCCCGTTCCTGCGCCTCGTAATCCGTAAACATATTCATCTGGAAGACGCCAGTATCCTCCGTTACGTTTTCGGCGCAGACGCCGAGCCTGCGGTACAGCAGCCGGTGATCCGTCCTTGCGTCAAACTGCTTCAGCAGCGGGTCCGCGATGAGTCGCAGGCTGTTCGTCGGTTCGGGCAGCCTTACCGTCCCGCTGCTGTGTCCGGGGTGGATCCGCCCGTAAAAGTCGGTGCTCAGCGGTCCGTCGTAGTCCGGGCAAAGCTCCAGACTCCTGTGATCGTACGACGCCCACCATGAGCATCCGGGTGCGATCAGATTCTTTGAGAACATATCGGCGCACAGCACTTCGATCATTTCCCGGAAAACCAGCCTCGCCTCGGGATAACTGTACGGCCGCGGCAGCACCTGACCGTTGCTCAGGGAGTGCGCTTCGCTCCTGTAGTTTTTTATGTCCTCCATCGTTACGGGCTCGATCCCCCACGCGTGATCTATCAGTATCTCGCCGTCGATCCCGAACGTCTTGTAGAAGAATTCCTCGTTCCATTGCGATCTGGCGGCAACGTCCCCCATGGTAAACATTCCGGAATTCTGAAGTCTTTTCGCCTTTCCCGGCCCTATCTGCCAGAAATCCGTCAGCGGCCTGTGTCCCCACAGCAGGAACTTGTACGAATCCTCGTTGAGCTCGGCGATCCTCACTCCGTCTCCGTCGGCGGGGACCTTTTTCGCCACTATATCCATCGCTATCTTCGCGAGATAGAGGTTGGTCCCGATCCCGGCCGTCGCAGTGATGCCCGTTGTTCTCAAAACGTCCCGGATCATTGTCACCGCCATCACGCGGGCCGGATGAAGGCCTCTCGCCGCCGCTTCCTTCTCGTAAAAATGCAGATACCCGGTGCAGTCGATGAAACATTCGTCGATCGAATATACGTGCACGTCCTCGGGAGCAACGTATCTCAGATATATTCCGTATATCCGGGCGGATATTTTCTCGTATTCGGCCATGCGCGGGACGGCAATGATATACTGCACCTTCGTACGGTGCAATGCTTCGTAAAGTCTGATCGCCTGCTTTGCCTCAAACAGGCGCGGCCGCGGCGGCACGCCCATCGCTTTGAGCGAGGGTGAGACCGCCAGACAGATCGTCTGATCGGAACGCGTTTCGTCGGCCACCAGAAGATTCGTTTTCAGCGGGTCAAGTCCGCGATAAACGCATTCCACCGACGCATAGTACGATTTGAGGTCAATGCAGATATACGTCCGTTCCATTTCATCATTTCGTCATTTCGTCATTTCTTCATTTCGTCATTTCGTCTCATGCATCGTATGCGGTCCGGCGCGTCAGAACGTCTTTATCACATGTTTCGCGACGCCCTGCACGACAAGCCTGTCGACCGTTATCGTCTCCCCCGGATATTTCTTTTCGTTTGCGTATCTGAGAACGGCCTTTTGACTGTCCGCATCGATCCCGGCATAGATTTTCAAAGTGTTTTCGTTGTTCCCGTCAAGCGCGACAACGATATCGCCGATCTCGCATTCCTCCTGTTTTCTGATCAGGACCAGATCGCCGTCGGAAATATCAGCGTCCTCCATCGAGTCGCCGGCGGCTCTCAGCAGATAGAACCGTCCTTTGCCGAACAACGCTTCCGGAAGGCTGACGTACATTTCCACCTGTTCTTCCTCGCGCTCCGGATCTCCGCACCGTATGCTGCCGACGAGCGGAGCGGAGAAATACCCGGTTTCGGTTTTCTCGATCTTCGGAATGCTCGAGATGTGACCGTCTTCATACGAGAGCATGCCGCGAGCATTCATCGCCACGAGATAATTATATGCGCATGCCGGCGAAATCCCCATTGCCCGCGCTATCTCGCGTGTTGCCGGAGAGCAATGATGTTCCCTGTAATAATCACCGGCAAACGCCCTGATTTTTTCCATCAATTCGATATTTTTTTTGCGCATGTCATCTCTCCTTTTTCAATCCGCTTCTTCGCTCTATCGTAAACAATCTGCTTACGATAGATATTATATTCAGTTTTCCTGCCGTTGCAAGAGAAAAATTCCGCCCGCTCCGCCGGCTTCAACTGCTCCGCAACCGTGGGGCGCAAAGGGGGGGGCTGCAACGGGGGACGGGCTGCAACGGGGGACGGGCTGCAACGGGGGACGGGCTGCAACGGGGGACAGACCCCCGTTGCAGCCCACTTGCGTTTTCTCTACGCAGCGTAGAATGGCGGAAAATAACGGGAAATAATTCCGGAAAAGCCTTGCCACAGCTTGATTCCGGCGGTTTCGCGCCCCGGGGCCGGAAAGCCCGAAACCCGGGTCTGTCCCCAGTTGCACCTTCCCGCGAACCGACGACCGCAGATGCAGACAAACCGGAGGTCTGTCCCCCGTTGCACCACCGTTGCTGTTTCTCTACGCAGCGTAGAATGGCGGGAAATAACGGGAAATAATTCCGGAAAAGCCTTGCCACAGCTTGATTCCGGCGGCTTCGCACCCAGGGGCCGGAAAGCCCGAAACCCGGGTCTGCCCCCGTTGCTCGTTGCATCCGGTCTTGCGCGATAATTGCTGCCGGACTATAATTCACCACGGGCCGGGGCGATCGCATCGCAAGCCCGGAGTCAACGGGATCGACCGCCTCCCGGGCAGCACCAAAAAAACAGAAGAGACGAAAAAGCAAAAATGGAAAAGGCGAAAAAAAATAAAAAAGCGGATCAAATTGCCGCTCATGTTGGCTTTGCTGTGCTGCTCAGCCTGCGGCGCATCCGGAGCTGAAAATTCTCTTACCGCGACCGTCACTTCGGAACTTCACGCCCCGATTTTCAGAGAGACCGCCTCGCCGGAATGGGTAACAGAAATTCCGACGGCAAAAGATGAAAGCGTACAGCAGATGGTCGTTGTCGCCGCGACGGGAGAGAATCTTACGACCGCCACCGTCTCGATGCACGAGCGCGCGGCCGACGGATCGTGGAAGCTGATAATGAGCACGCCAGGATACGTCGGAAGGACGGGAGTCATTCCCGACGCGGAGCGCAGGGCCGGGACGGGCAAGACGCCGATGGGCGTTTACCGCTTCACGCAGGCATTCGGAATCGCACCGGATCCGGGATGCGCGATGCCTTACGTTCAGGTCGACGACGACAAATACTGGTCCGGCGACTACACCTGCAAGCCCAATCAGATGGTCTCCATCTCGGAGCATCCGGAGCTCGACACAAGCAAAAGCGAGCACCTCATCGACTATGAATACCAGTACCAGTATTGTCTCAATATCGGATTCAACGAAGAATGCGTGGAAGGCAGAGGCGACGCCATTTTCCTCCACTGCATCGGAAACGCAAAGCCGTTCACCGGCGGATGCGTCGCCATACCGGAATACGCAATGAAATTCATCATGCAGCGCGTAAA
>CADBOE010000156.1 GCA_902796205.1 uncultured Ruminococcus sp.
AGGATCGCCCGCATGGACGTGTTCGATTCGACCGTTACCGGCGAATTTACGCATTATATCAAGCCGCAGGAAAACGGAAACCACGTCTCCACCAGGTTCGCGTGCGTCAGCGACGCCGAAGGCCGCGGGCTGTACTTCAAGGGCATGCCTGACTTTTCGTTCAGCGCACTGCACTACACTCCAGAGGATATTTCGAGGGCAATGCTCGACATAGGACTGAAAGCGCGCCGCGAGACCGTCGTCCATATCGACTACAAGACCGCCGGCATAGGTTCGAACAGCTGCGGCCCCGAGCTGCAAAAGGAATTCAGATTCGACGAACGCGAATTCCGCTATTCGTTCACAGTCAGGCCGGTCAACACCGAGCTCACCGACCTCACGCGAGAGGCGAGGATATTGCCTCAGATCAGATGAAAAAGGCGAAGAAAATTATCAAAATGACGCTCGTCGTATTATCGATCGCAATTATTCTTCTGGCCGCGGTGACGGCCGGCGTCAATTTCTACGTGACCGGAAAAACCGGCGGCAGGATCGTCGGCCCGGAAGAGCTGACGTCGGTCGCCGGCGACGGTTTTGACGCCGTGATAGTGCTCGGCTGCAGCGTCCTGCCAGACGGCTCTCCGTCGCACATGCTCGCCGACAGGATCGACGCGGGCGTGGAGGCTTTCAACGCGTCCGGCGCGAGACTTCTCGTCATGTCCGGCGACCGCAAGGAGAACTACGACGAGGTGGGTACAATGGTCGCGCGCGCCGTTTCCGCCGGCGTGGATCCTTCGCTCGTGGCGGAGGACCCGGAGGGATTTTCGACGTATGAGAGCATGCTGCGGGCGGCTAAGAATTTCGGTTTCAGGCGGATAATCGTGGTTTCGCAGCGTTATCATCTATACAGGGCGCTGTATATCGCCGGACAGCTCGGTATGGAAGCGTACGGCGTGGGGGCCGATCCGAGAGCGTATTCGGGCCAGCTCATGCGCGATATCAGGGAGACGGCCGCGAGGGTCAAGGATTTTTTCAAGACTTTCGCGGTGCACTGATTGCCTGAAAAACGCGGTCGGGAGGTGTTTTCAGTTGTCTGAAACGAAGCGCATCAGAATATTATTTATCGGAAACAGCCACACGTACTTCAACGATATGCCGCTGCTGGTAAGAAGGCTTGCGGAAAACGACGGCGTTCCGTGCGACGTCGTCATGATCGCCCACGGCGGATGGTTTCTGGAGCAGCACGCGCACGAGCCGGAGGTCAGGTTCAACATTCTCCACGGACAATACGATTTCGTGGTGCTGCAGGAGCACGCTCACCCGTTCGGCCCCGATGAGAAATTCACCGGCGCCGTCGGCAGGCTGGCGGAATTGATCCGCAAAGGAGGAAGCGTTCCTGTCATATACGGCTGCTGGGCCCGAAAGGACGAACCGGAAAAGCAGGAGCATATGAACGAGGTCCACCGCAGGGCCGCCGGAGAGATCAACGCCCTGCTCGCGCCTGTCGGCGAGAAGTGGCGGACTTATGCCGAAAGGCATCCGGACACGGAGATGTACGCCGCGGACGGCGCTCACGCCTCTCCCGCAGGTTCGGCTTTCGCGGCCTCGGTCATATGGGAGACGCTGAAAAAATCTGTTTCAGGGGAATAATCACCATTCGTTTTTCCGGGATCAAATAACGAGGCGGAGCGCGGTTCAGCCGCATTCCGCCAAAGACCCTATTTGCAGCTGAAATTCCGGACCGCTTTTCAAGCTTACTCCGCGGCGATTTCCTTTTCTATCGCCGCGATCTCGTCTTCGGTCAGCTCCGCGCTGAAAGAATTGCCGCCAACGCCGTAAGAGCCTTCCAGAAACGCGTCGCACGCGGGGCAGACGCCGGCGAGCTTCGAAAGCGGCAGGACCCGGACCGGATTGCCTGAGTACAGAATTTTCGCCTCCCGAAGCGTCAGCGGCTTTTTCAGCGCCTCCGTCAGCCCGGCGTTGAGCGCATCGTCGGACGTGTGATCCGGTTCGCCGGGCCGGGAATCGATGACGGCGCCCGGAAAACCGATAAGCTTATACGTGCCGTTTTCCGACCAGCAATACAGCACGGTCACGTCGGCGAAATCCCAGACGGATTCATTCTTCTTGTCCGAAGGAACCGACGGCCGGACGCTACCCCCTATCGAGGAGCTTTCATTTTCGTTAAATGAAGCAGTGCTTGCGGGAACGTAGCCGCCCGGCTGCAGCTTGCCGCCGTATTTTGTTGAAAAGCTCGGGCCGATGATCAAAGGAATCGACAGCACCGCGACCAGGATCAGGACGGCCGCGGCGGATACGGCGGCCGTAACGTAACGCCATTTTACGGACCGTCCCCTCACGCGGCGTCCGTCAGACTTTACGACGCGTCTACCGGGCCCTTCGACGGCGTCCGCCGCGCGCGAGGCGTCGCAGCCGGCCGCCTCTTCTATAAACGTGTCGTCTATCATGCCGATGGCGAGGCCGAGCTTTTCTTTCATTTCGTTTCTGTCATTCATTGCAGCAGCCCCTCCGCGACCAGTAAATCCTTCAGCGCCTTCTTCGATCTGAGAAGCGTCATCTTTATCTTGCTCTGCGTGGCGCCGAACGCGACCGCCAGATCATCGATGCTGTCGCCGTACCAGAAGCGCCTTACGAATATTTTACGCTGCTCCGGCTTCAGCTTCTCCAGAAAGCGGTTGACGGCGGCGGCAAGCTCGTTCGCTTCGGCCTGCTCCTCCACGTTCGTTCCGTCGAGAAGATGATCCTCCAGCTCGTCGAACGGAACCGTCCCGCAATCCCCGCCCCTTTTCGCGCGCCCGGCGTCCCTGACCTTTTTCAGAGCAGCGTTTCTCGCGATCCTGCCGAGATACGCGGCAAGATGCTCCGGCCTCTCCGGCGGAATGTTCTCCCACGCGGCGAACCAGGTGTCGTTCAGGCATTCTTCCGTGTCCTCGTCGCTGCCGAGGATATTCCCCGCGATCCTGCGGCAATAACCCGCGTATTTTTCGCACACAGCTGAGACGGCCTGCTGATCCCTTTTCCAGAAAAGGTCGATTATCTCCAGGTCTTCCACGAAAGTCTCCCTCCCGGCAGATCGCTCCGCCATATTCACAGTACCTTTTTAAGCGGAAAAAGTCACAATTTCAGGCAAAAACAAAACGGTTCACGCGGTGACGATCGCATAAACCTCGTCGGCGGTGTCGGCCAGCACCCTGGCGCCGCGCCCGATCAGAAACTCCCTGTCGCGGAACCCCCACGTGACGATGACGTGGTCGATGCCGCTGTTGACCGCGGTCGCGAGGTCGACGTCCGAATCTCCCACGTAAACCGTCTCCTCAGGCTTCGCGCCGAATTCGTCCATCATTCTGAGAACTCCGTCGGGAGCGGGCTTTTTCGGCACGCCGGGGAGCTCTCCGCGGGCAATGTCAACGAGCCCGTCAAAATATACGGGGACCAGCTCGCGCACGGCGGGATCCGCCTTGTTCGAAATGATACCGATCCTGATCCCTTCGTTCTTCAGCTTTATCATGAGGTCATTCACGCCCGGATAAGGAGCCGTTTTATCCGTGCAATGGAGCTGATAATGCTCTTTGAAGCACCCGAACACGCGGTCGGTGAGCGCGGCGTCCGTGCCGTCGGGGACCGAGCGGTCGACAAGATTCCTGATTCCGTGGCCGACTCTGTCGCGTATCTCCCCGTAGGACCTCTCCGGCAGTCCGAAGGACGCCAGCGCGTAATTCACGCTGTTCATGAGATCCTCCAGCGTATCGAGCAGCGTTCCGTCAAGATCGAAAATAACCGTTTTATACATGACAAAAAACAAAAAAATATGCGGCGGACGCGGAGCCCGCCGCCGGTCTTATTCTTCCCAGTTGTGGTAAACGTTCATCACGTCGTCGTTGTCGTCGAGTCCGTCGAGCAGCTTCTCGATCTGTTCGAGCTGAGCCTCGTCCGTGAGCTTCACGTAGCTTTGCGGCACCATCTTTACCTCGGCCTCGAGGAAGTTGTACCCTTTCTCCTCAAGAGCGCTCCGAACCGCGCTGAATCCGGAAGGATCGGTCAGGATCTCGAAAACGTCCTCGTCCGCCGAGAAATCCTGCGCGCCCGCTTCGAGCGCGTCCATCATGACCTCGTCCTCGGTTTTGTCGCCGTCATTCTCTATAACGATGACGCCCTTCTGATCAAACATGAACGAAACGCAGCCGGTGGTGCCCATATTGCCGCCGAATTTGTCGAAAATATGCCTGACCTCCGCGGCGGTACGGTTTCTGTTGTCGGTGGCGCATTCGGCTATTATCGCGATCCCGGCGGGGCCGTAACCCTCGTACGTGACAGTTTCGTAGTTCGCGGCGTCCTTGCCCGAACCGAACGCCTTGTCAATGGCGGTCTTAATCTTGTCTTTGGGAAGCGAATAACCCTTCGCCTTTTCGATGGCCGCAGCAAGGGAGGCATTGTTCTCGGGATTCGGGTCGCCA
>CADBOE010000157.1 GCA_902796205.1 uncultured Ruminococcus sp.
ATAGAAATGAAAAGCTGGCCCGTCTTCCCCGAGATCACTTTCGGGACGTTCCGCGAGCTTTTCGGCATTGCCGACGTGCCGGAGATCCGGGACAGGCTGCCTGTAGTCGATCGAGAGATCAATTTCCTTTTTGACGGCTGCTATACGACGCAGTCGAGGATCAAACGCGCGAACCGTCTTTCCGAGGCGAAATTGAACGAAGCCCAGACGATGTCCGCGATCGCGAAGTCCGCCGTTCCGTCATTCAGGTACAATCACCGCGGCTTCGAGGAGGCCTGGCAGAAGGTACTCTTTACGCATTTTCACGATATCATAACCGGATCAAACGTGCAGGACAGCAGGGAATACGCGATGGGGCTGTATCAGGAGGCGCTGGCTGCCGCCGAAACGGAGGAGGGACGCGCGCTCAGAGTCATCGCGGACAACGTCGATACGTCCTGCTTCGGAAGCTGCTCCGACGATATGCCTTACGGCCCGATGTCGGAAGGTGCCGGAGCCGGATTTATAGGCGGCGGCTGGCGCGGAATACCGAACCCGGAGCGCGGCGCGGGCAAAATCAGACCTTACGTGGTTTTCAATCCGTCGCCCGTACCTTTTTCGGGGAACGTTACCGTCACCGTCTGGGACTGGCCGGGGGACGTATCGCGGGCATTCTTTACCGATCACGACGGAAACGAACCGCCGTTTGCGCTTGCCGCCGGAAGCCAGCGCTACTGGGATCACAACTACGTTGTTTTCCTCGTGAAGCTTACCATACCCGCTTTCGGTTATGCGTCTGTGGCGCTCGGAGAACGCGAGGTCGAAGAATATCCGTCTCACGCCTATTCTACGGACTGGGGCAAGCTGTCCTTCGAAAACGAATACGTGCTTGAAAACGGCAGGATCCGCGCGGAATTCGATATGAATACGATGAGCCTGAAGTCGCTCAGGGACAAGGCTTCCGGACGTGAAATGCTCGATACCGCCTCTCATTCGGGCCTCGTACTTATCGATACGCAGGATAATCCCATGAGCGCGTGGATCATAGGAAAGCATCTGAACGTGACACCCGTAACGTCGCTTAAAAGAGTCGACCGTTTCGATAATCCGCTGAGGCACGGGTATTCGTTTGTTCTCGCCGTCCTCGGCTCGAGGATAAACGCGGAAATATATCTCGACGAAGGCTCCGAAGAGCTCAGGATCCGTTATTCGGTCGACTGGAACGAACGGTCAGGCGAAACGCTTCCGCTGCTGGCGTTCAGAGTCGCGCTTAAGGACAGAGCGGAAAAGTATATCTGCGACGTTCCCGCCGGCGTCACCGAAAGAGGCTGCGCCAACCACGACGTCCCGGCGCTTTCGTTCGTATCTCCGGTTTCTTCCGCGCCCGGTGAGGAGCTGGGAGGCAGACGGCTGGTGCTCAGATCGGATTGCAAATACGGCTACCGTCTCGCCGGGGACAATCTCACCCTTTCCCTGATAAATACCTCACACAATCCCGACCCGCTTCCCGAGAGGACGATCCACGATATTTCATTAAGCCTCGGAATAAGCGATCCCGGCGCCGTGCCGCTGCTTGAAGGAACGGAACTGATGATGCATCCTCCTGTCGCAGTGCCGACCGGAGCTTCCGACGGAAAGCTGCCTCCCTGCGGGACACTTCTCGAAGTCAGCGCTCCCGGAGCGCAGGTTTCTGCTGTGGAGTGTACGGGTAAAGGAGACGTTAAGGTGCGTTTTTATGAACTGACCGGAAACAATACGCGCGCTTCGGTAAAATCCTTCGGACGCGCTGCGGAAGTGGAGCTCGATCCTTATTCGATCGCCGACGCTGAACTGAAAGGGCAGGATTAATAATATGGAAAAAATGTGGGCCGGCCGTACGGACGGCAACACCGACAAAAGCGCCGACGAGTTCAATTCGTCGATCGGTACGGACAGCAGGATGTACAGGCAGGACGTCGCAGGGAGCATTGCCCACGCGGCCATGCTTGCGAAGCAGGGAATAATCCGGCAGGATGAAGCCGACCTGATCACCGACGGTCTTGTCTCGATACTTGACGACGTCGCGGCAGGCCGCCTGGAAATAGATCCGGAGGCCGAGGATATTCATATGTTCATCGAACAAAAGCTCACCGAGCGCATCGGTCAGGTCGGAAAGAAGCTGCATACGGCGAGAAGCAGAAACGATCAGGTGGCGCTCGACGCGAGACTCTACCTGAGAGACGAGTGCGCGGAAATCATCCGGCTGCTGGCCGGGCTCGCGGAAGCTCTGACGGGCAAGGCGGAGGAATACAAGGACGCGATAATGCCCGGATATACGCATCTTCAGCGCGCGCAGCCGGTCACGTTCGGTCATCATCTGATGAGCTACGTGATGATGCTTCTGAGAGATATTGACCGCGTCAGTGACGCCTCGGCGAGAATGAATATCTCTCCGATAGGCAGCTGCGCGCTTGCGGGCACGACTTACGCTACGGACAGAGCGTTCGAGGCGGAAAAGCTCGGCTTTGACGGGGTTTGCTTGAATTCGATCGACGGCGTTTCGGACCGCGATTTCTGCGTCGAGCTCGCCGCTTGCGCTGCGATCATAATGATGCATCTTTCGAGGCTTTCCGAGGAGCTGGTGTTGTGGTCGAGCTGGGAATTCGGATTCGTTGAGCTTTCCGATTCGTTTACAACCGGCTCCTCGATCATGCCGCAGAAGAAGAATCCGGATATGGCGGAGCTCGTCCGCGGGAAGACCGGACGCGTTTACGGCGATCTCGTCACGCTGCTCACGCTGCTTAAAGGACTGCCGCTCGCGTACAATAAAGACATGCAGGAGGACAAGGAAAGCATCTTCGACGCCTGCGACACGGTAAAGGCGTGCCTCGGGATCACCCGCGGGATGATAGGCTCTATGAAGGCGAGGACCGACCGCATGCGCAAAGCGGCAGGAGAGGGATTCATAAACGCGACAGACCTCGCCGATTATCTTGTCGGAAAAGGGATGCCTTTTCGCGACGCTTATAAAATTTCCGGAAGGATCGTCGGCGAATGTATCGCCCGGGGCTTTACGCTCGAAACGTTCCCGCTTCAGTCGTATGCTGAATTTTCGCCTCTTTTTGAGCAGGACGTCTATGAAGCCATCAATCTCGACGAATGTGTGAAACGCAGGGCAAGCTACGGCGGAACTTCTCCGGAGTCTGTCGAAAGACAGATCGCTTTCGCCCGCGGGAGAACAGAGACGGCCGTTGGCTGACCGGAGCCTTATGCTGAATAGTCTTTATCGTGCCGGATTTGTATGCGCCGCTTTTTTCGCGGCGTTGTTTTCGTGCGTTTTCCTGATTGCGGGAGGCGGGCGCCGCGGTGCGTTTTCCGCTTCCGCAGCGACGCGCGAAAAGCTGCCTTTTTCCGCCGGCGAAGGAGGCGTGACCGCCGGTGCGGTTTACGTCGTCGGAGGCTACCATTCCGTTGATAACGGCGTTCCGGCGTGGGGGACCGCCGATTACGCCGACGTACGGATGATAGGGGATGAAATGGGAAGGATCGTCGTTTCATATACGGACGGCAGCTCGGACAGCATTCCTCTCATATTCGGTTATACGATGTGGTTTTATAATAACTGGCAGGAAATATGCTTGCCGTTCAGGGGTGACGGCGCCGTGCCGGAGCTCGCTGAGGCGTTAAAGTCTTCTCTCAGACTGAAAGGCGCGTTCGAGGGAGAGAAAAGATGCGTTATCAAGATTATCCCGAAGCAGATACCGATCAGCGGCATAGAGATCGCCGACAACGAGCGGAAAAACGGGAAGCCCGTCTTTCCTTACGCGTATCTGGCCGGCGGAAGCGCCGGTGAAGAGGGCGTCGTTTCGTACGGCGGTTTTTCGTTCGATACGGGAGACGAGTTTTTCGATAACAACTACGTGAATTGCTCCGAAGTTTATCCGGAAAGCGTGAAAAACACGCTCGATTCTTTAAGGCGCGCCCTTTATACGTTTGAAGACGAATATTCTTCAGCCGGAGCGTTTGAATATCCCGGCGGGTACGAGGGTGAGCGGATAATGTTTTCAGGAGACGTTTTTGCCGGTATCGCCAACGGCATTATTCACAACAATCTTGAAAATCTCGCGTCGCGCACCGATGACGACGGGTTTATGCATACTTCGTACGAGAACGCTCCCTCGTGGCGCTACGACGGCTTCGGGCCGTGGGTCGAAAACGCCGGAAGCTACTATGATTCCTTCTACTCACGCGACGGCGCGCGCGGCATAATGTCGCTGCTGTCTTACGGCATGACCGTGAAGGCGGAAAAAGCGGCCGCGTACGCGAACAGGCAGATGATGTATTTTCCGGATAATTCCGTAAAATTCGGCGGTAGCGACGTGCCCGGCCACTATACGGTCGTTGTCAACAAGCCGATGCTTTATTCCGAAGTTCTCGTTCCTGCGGCAAACTGGCCGACGGCCTACACGAAGGAGGCGTTCGGAGACGAATGCGGAAATCTCGGAAACCAGGAGACGGACGGACACGGACTGATGATGCTCGCGAATTATAACGTGTGGAGAGCTCTCGGACGCCCCGGCGCATGGGTGAAAGATAACTGGCAATATATAAAAGAAGGAGCCGCGTGGATCGAATGGTGCTTCGATAATCCGAAGCTTTCGTTCGTACGAAACGGCCTTCTTTACGCCGAATCCGAGGCGGGAATGAAAAAATATACTCTGTATTGCAACATTCCGTGCTGGCTCGGACTTCTCGGCTACAGCGAAATGGCCGCGTCTGCCGGTTATACGGGAGAGGCGGAAAAATGGTCAGCTGCTGCTTCCGGATTGAGAAACGCAATAGTTGCGAAGCTTTCCGGAAACGGCGGATGGAAAACGGCTTCTTTCGGCTTTTTCCACGATCCGGTCGTTCCGATGATGGCTGATTTCTACGGCTTCGACGTGGGGGACATGGATCCGGAGCTCGCCGGAATCTCTGCGAAAACATACGAAAACGATACCGCGAAGGCGGACGGACGCGGCTGGTACGGAGCCGCCGGGATCGGATACGATCACAGTATGCTCACGCAGAACGCGCTTCTGTCCGACAATATGAAGGATTCGTCAGAGCTCGTCAGAAATCTTTGCAGGATTTGTTTCGCGCCGGGCCTGCCCGAACCTTATCTCGTGCCTGAAGGCATAAGCGCCGACGTTGAGGCGTCCGTCCTTAGAAGGCAGGGAGATCTCGGAAATCTCGTCCAGCTCGCCGAGGTTCTCAAATGCTTCGATATAGTAACGGGCGTTTCCAGCGTTAACGGAGACGTTCTGAAGATAATGCCGCGGCTTCCGGGAGACTGGTCGGTAAAGGCTTATGACGCTGCTGTACCGGGCGACCCGGGCGCGTCCGCCGACGTGATAGTCTCTTATCCCGAAAACGGCGTCCAGACCGCTCAGGTAAGGATAAACGGAGATTCATCCGCGCGGACGGTCAGGCTGCGGATGGGACCGATGCCGGTCGATACCGCTTATGCGGAGCTGACCGTAAACGGCGTGAATAAAAAATGCGAATTGTTCGTTTCAGGCGACAGCGCCTGGCTGTGGGCTGAACTCGGCGCCCCGGATGCGGGCGAATTCAGGGTGGCCGCGAGATACGGAAAAGACGCCGGATCGCTTCCGGAATTGACCCCGGAATGGACCGATATCGGGACCGATAAAGCTTCCGGAAAGAACGGCGGGAATTCTGACGGTAAACGGAGGACTATATTGTTCCCGATAATTATTTCGGTATGCGTCTTCTCCGCCGGCGCGTTCGCGGCGGTTCTGGCGGCAAGCATAAAAAAGAAAGGAAAAAGATGAAAATGAACAGATGGATCGAATTTCCCTACGCCCCGGAGAACGGCGGCGGGATAGCTTCCGAAAAGCCTTTTGACCTGTATGTTCTCGGAGGATTCTGGAATCCCGACAAAGGCTGCCCGGACTGGGGAACGAGCGATCCGTCGCGTGTCAGATTTATCGGCGACCGCGCGGGCGACATCACCGTATCGTACCGCGGAGGAAAAACGCTTAAAATTCCTCTGATCTTCGGCTTCACTCTCTGGTATCACTGCATCTGGAACGAGCGTCCCGCTCCGTTTTTCGACAGCTGCAGCACGAAACGCGACGGCAGGCTTTGCGACTGCCTCGGAAAAGCTCTTTTCGTAAAAGGCGCCTTCGAAGGGGAAACGACGGGAGCGATCAGGATCAAGCTTCCTGCCGGGACCGTAGAATCGGTCTCCGTGGTAAAGGACCCGGAGCGGGAAGGGGAGCCTGTTTTCCACGGCGCCTACTTCCTTCACGACGGAGAGATCCCGCCTCACGGGATCCTTTCCGGGGGAACAACCTCGGTCATCCCGGGCGACGCTTTTTTTGCCGGACATTGCGTGGACGCCGAAGCTCCACTGAGTCAGGAGGTCGCCGAAGCTCTCTGGTCGGTAAAAAAAGTTCTTTATACTTTCGCCGAGGATATGAAAGATATACCGGAATACGTTCCGGACGGCGGGAGCGCCGGAGCCTCGTTCCGTTTTTCCGGCACGCCGGAGGCAAACGCGGCAACGGCTATCGTTGACGTCAATCTCGGAAATCTTGTCGCCCGGACGGATGCGGACGGCTTCATACATACTTCATACAGGAATGCTCCGTCGTGGCGGTACGACGGCTTC
>CADBOE010000158.1 GCA_902796205.1 uncultured Ruminococcus sp.
AAATAAGTTCGCGAAAGCCTGATAACAGCGCGGTTTCCGGCGTTCCGACGTCCGGAGCAGGAAGCCCGGCAACGGGGGTCTGTCCCCCGTTGCACAGCCGGCATACCCGGACACGCGCGGTTTCTTGACATCGGCATCCGCGTGTGATAGTATTACCGTGGAAAGAAAGGTCGCTGCGGCGGCTGAAACAGATCCGGAGGGAAGAAAATGAAAAGATTTTTTTCGATTGTACTCGCATTGACACTTGCCGTGATTTTGCCGCTGTCAGTTTATGCCGCTGAAGGCGAAGCCGGATCCGGTGCAGACGCCGGAACCGACGCTTCGGCCGTAACGGTTTCCGACGACGGCCTCAATATCAGAGTTGACTTCACGAAAATGGCAAACACCGATAAAATGCTCGGAGAGATCACTCCCGAGGCCGTCGGCGCCATTGACATTGACGTGAATTACCAGATCGGCTTCAACGACAACAGAAACGTGCTCTACACCGTAAACGGATTTGATCCCGCCTGGATCATTTACGAGGTGACCGCGCCCAAGGGTCAGAAGCTTGATACGCTCGTTCTCAAAATTTTCGGACGCATCTGCGACTTCAAGCCGCTTGCCAACGCGTTTGCGGTTTTCGCCACCGACGAAGGCTTCTCTGGCTCCGGCGAGACGTGCGAGCTCAACCTGATTCCCGCCGACCAGCGCGGCGCGGAAGACTGGGAAGAATACGCCATATACGTTCAGCAGGCTAACCTCGGCACGATGCCCACGTTCGACACCATAGATTCCGTACATGAGTTCGATCTCACCGCGCAGGCGAAGGGCAAGGAAGTGATGTATATCGGCATTTACCAATATACGACCGACTGCCCCGAATGGATAGAATATCAGGCGCTCGAGATCAACGCCACCGCCGTCGGAAACGCCGCGCCAACCGATGCTCCGACGGAAGCACCGGCCGTTACGGAAGCACCGGCAGTTACCGACGCACCGGCTGTTACCGACGCTCCCGCTGCCACGGACGCTCAGTCGGCAACGGATGACGCGTCTGCCACGCAGTCTTCCTCCGGAAACGCGACCGGAGAGCCCTCCGGTAAAAAGAGCGGAAACGGCGTATGGATCCCCGTCGGGATCGGCGCAGCCGTCGTCGCCGTGGCAGCCGTTGCGGGCGTCGTGATCGGCGTGAAGAAGAAAAAGAGCTGATAACATGCTGAAAAGACTATTTGCCGCTTTTTTCGCCGCCGCCATATGCGCTGCGTTTGTTTGCGGCTGCACGGACGGGGGAAAAAGCGGCGAAGTATATCCGACCGATATTTATAACGAGGCTGAAATGAGCGGAACGATCATAAAAACAACGTTTGCCGGCGATGTGATACCGACGGCCGAAAACCTCGGCATCACGCTTGACGAATATCTGCACGGCAACGACAAGGGCGGCTTCTCTTACGAGGGCAACGGCGCCCGGAAGGAAAAATCGGTCATAATATCGCCGCACTACAAACTCGTCGTAAACGGCGAGGACGTGCCGGTCTATGCCACCATCGTCCACGACGGCACGACTCAGAGCAACGTGCTGACCTCGTTCGCGATGATAGAAGTGAAGGAGAAAAGCGGCTTCAGCCTCAAAGCCGAGCTGCTCCCGCAGTCTTTCGGCATAAAGAACGCGATCGTGCTTCCCGAAGCGAAGAAAGTTGCCGCCGAGGTATCGTCGTCAGGCTCCGTCTGCACCGTGATTAATGAATTCGGCAATTTCAACTTCCTCGTGTCTCAGAGCCGCGACGCCGATTATTCAACGGATTTTGCCAGACAGCACAGCTTCACGCTCTTTGTGAAGGAATACGTTGACGAGGATGCCGAGATAGCGGCGTACATTGACGAATTCGGCGCGGAGAACGTTACCGTTTTTGAGCCCGGCTTCCACGAGTTCAGTTATATCAATATCGACTCGGACAATCAGGTGCTTTATTTCAGGCGCGGCTGCTATATGTTCTCGAAGGGGCGCGACGATTACGGCGAGGACAACAATTATTTTGAAAAGCACCGCGGCGGCGACATTACGTGGAATCTCACAAGATTTCCGGCGATCAACGCTAACGGCAGAAACAATATCGTCATAGCCGGAAACGGCTGGATAGACGGCGGCGGGCTGGGCTGGCACGAAAGGCGCGGCATACTGCTTTCGTACTGCGACGGCGCTGTCGTGAAGGACATAACGCTCATAAATTTTCCGGAATGGACGCTGATAACCTACGTATCGGAGAATATAGACATTGCCCGCTGCGTAATATACGGCTACAAAACCAACAGCGACGGCTTCGCGATATGCAATTCCGTCAACGCCACGGTGCGGAACTGCTTTGCCCGCTCCGGGGACGATCTGTTTGAGATAAAAACGCTCGGAGGGCCGGATGACGCGGTTGCGGACAACGTTACGTTCACAGACTGCACCGCCTGGGCCTCGAAAGCGCGCTGCTTCGGCATCATAGCCGAAACGGACAGACCCATCAGCAATATAACGTTCAGGGACTGCTACGTCGTTTACCGCGATTCGACATGGGACAACGATTTTCTCGGAAGTCTCATGGTATATTGCGAAAGCTCGAAGCACGCCGCGACGATCGACAATATACTGTTCGAAAATATCGAGATATACCGCGACCTCGGGCGCGCCATAAACGTAAAGATGGAGGACGGGAAGGCCGCGCCGTCTCACGTCACAAACGTAACGTTCAGAAACGTGAGATACACGGCCGCGCTCAACAGCCTTCTTTACAGCCCCGACGGGGACTATATTCAGGAAGTGACCCTCGAGAACGTTACAGCGAACGGAACGCTGATGACGGAAGAAACGAATCTCGCGCTTTTCTGGGCGATGAAGGGCGAGGGAAATATCAAGGTCAATGAAGCCGCGGAATAGGCGGCGTAAACGGATTGGAGTGCTTGCAATGAGGAAATATTCATTATGGAGCGGTCCGGCGGCCGCGAGGATCGCCGCTCTGATTGTCGCGGTGATGCTGATCTTCTGCGCCGCCGCCTGCGACAGGCGCGAGATACGCACGGGAGACGTCGATCAGGAGCTGACGGTCGAGGATCTCGACATACGCGGAAGGATCGTTTATACCGAAACCAACATTGCCTCGGACGAGGATTCGATGGCGCCCAGAGCGATAGTACAGGCCTTCGAGCAGGATTATCCGAACGTAAAAGTCGTCTACGAGGTCGCCAACAGAGCGACGTTTGCCACGAGAATTTCCTCCGGCGATATCGGCGACGTTTTCTGGGGCGACGAGGCGGATCTTTTCAATTACCACTCGAGGCACAACGCGATAATGCCGCTCGATTCGTACATAAAGCCGCTGAATATTGACATGGGCGACGTGTTCACGGGCGCGCAGTCCGTCGGCATGCTGGCGGGCCGTCTGTACATGGCTCCGAGAAACATCGGCGAGCATATAATGACGTACAATCTGGATATGCTGAACGCCGAGGGACTTCATTACGACGGAACGGAGGCTCTCGACTGGGAGACGTTCAAGGAATACGCAAGACGTCTTACGAAGACTGACGAATCTGGACGCGTGACGCAGACGGGTTCGTCGATGAAAATATACTGGTATCCCGTCTGGCAGGTGTTTTTCCGCGGATACGGCGGAAAATGGATCGACAGCTCCACGCACGTTATCAGCATCGTTGACAGCGCGGAGGTCATGCAGGGGCTCGGGGAAATGCTGAACGGCGTTCGCGAGGGCTGGCTTTATCCCGAAGATTTCGCGAGCCAGATCACCGGCACCGTGGGCGACAAATTCAGCCTCATCAGCAACGACAACTTTTCGACCGCGTGCTTCAAGACGTTCGGCGACCTGAGCGGACTCAACAGCGTAGGCAACGCATACGACCGTCTCGAGATAGATTGGGATTTCTGCCCGTTCCCGGCGCTTCCCACTCATACCGTCTCCACAGGCGCGACCGGATATATGGTGTATAACAGGACGAACAATTCCGATGCAGCGGCCGCTTTCGCGCTGTACTACCTGACTCCCTCCGGCCAGCGGGCGTACCACAGCCAGATCGGCGGCAACGTTCCCTTGCTGAAATCTCTCGCCGACGACGATTTCTGGAAGGGCAAGGGGACCTCGTGGACTGACAAGAACTACGGCGCGTTCGTTTCGTATCCGGATTTCACGCAGCCCGCTTCCGTTGACGTTCAGGCGCCCGGAGAGATCTCCGAGATATTCAACAGCGAGAATATGAAAAAAGCCCTGTCGGATATCCTGTCCGGCAAGGCTGACGAGAATACGGTATTTGCGAAGATGCAGACGGAGGCCAACGAGAAGTGGTCCAAGCTGCTCGACTGACGGACTTCACCGGGGGTCGGTATATATGACAACAACGGCGCGATCCCGGATAAAAGGGCCGCGCTGTTTCTTATATCGTTGTTTTCCGGGCGGAAACGTTATTCTCCGGACGGCATAATAATATTATCCGGATATTATTTTCCGAACGACTCCGTCAGATCGTAATCGACCATCGGGGCTCCGTCCGGCACCGTGTAGCCGATCTCCGCGGGAGCCGCCCATCTGACCGCGTTGTGAATGATCTTCCTGACGTATTCGTTGTAGAAGGACCTGCAGAACTCGTGACCGGGCTGGAAATAAAAGACCTTGCCCGCGCCGCGGTAATAGCAAAGTCCGGAGCGGAAAATGAAACCGTCCTCGAACCACGATCCGAACACGAGCTCGTCAGGCTGCGGAACGTAGAACGGCTCGCAATAAAGCTCCTCGAAAAGCTCAAAATGATCCGGTATGCCGGCCGCTATGGGATGCGACGGAAGCAGGTTCCACACTATTTCGTGCTGGTCGCGGCCCCACGACAGATTTCCGTTCGTGCCGACCACTTCGCGGAAGACTTTCGAATGATGTCCCGAATGGAGAACGATCAGTCCCATCATGCCTTTATATACGCGGTCGCGTATCCTCTCCACAAGATCGTCCGGCACCTCGTGATGCGCCATATGACCCCACCAGATGAGAACGTCGGTGTTGTCAAGCACTTCCGGAGGCAGGCCGTTCGCCTCGTCGTCGAGCGCCGCCAGTCTCACGCTGAGCGCATGGTCGCTGTCAAGAAATGATTTGATCAGCCCGTGTATTCCGTCGGGATAGATGGCTCTGCATGCCTCTTCGAATCTTTCGTGGCGGTATTCGTTCCAGACCGTCACGTTCAGTTTTTTGTCCATTTTTACGACCTCGCTTCGGTTGTATTTTCATTTGCGCTTTTATCGTATCACGGACCGTGCCTGATTGCAATAGCGGGCGCCGTATTAACGCGCAGGTGCGCAGGCTGCCGTTTCGCGCCGGGGAAGGTGAAAAATCCGAAGCTGTCAGATACGGCACGAGCGTCGCGGGACGTCTTTTCCGCGCGGTTTACGCGCCGTCAGAGAGTGCCGAAGCCCTCTGAAAATCTGAAAATCTGATTTGCTTTTTTTTTCAAGCGGTGCTATTATTCAGTACGACAGAGCAAGTAATTGCAGACTGATATTTTTTCAAAGGCGTTACGGCCGGAAGGAGGAAATTATGGGATTTTTTGATAAGGTATTGTCAAAAGCTAAAGACGTTGTGGAGCAGTTAACCGATTCTACCGGTCTTGACTCCTCGTGGACCAAAGACAGAGTTGTCACTCTCGAAAAAGAGCCCGACACGCTCGACGAGCTTAAAGCGGCCGTCGACGTAAAGGATCCCGGGAGCGTCGCCGCGTATTGGGTATATGCGGTGAACGGTCTCGTCGCTGATTACGACGCGGCTATGGGAATGATGAAATATCTGTTTGCCGACATCGAGCCGTTCGGACGCGGATTTACCGAGGGCGGCGGCGCCGGAAGAGCCGGATGGGATCCTTATTTCAATGAAAGACTTCGCGACGACGATTACCGCTGGCTTCCCAGAGCTTATTTTGTCGGCTCCGTCGCTTCGAACGGGTTCAATCCGCCGAGACCGGCCGCTGTTGAGCTTCATTACAACGAGCCCAACACGAAGACGATCAACGAGCAGTCGTTCAAGCAGCTCGGCAGGCTGAATATCGTTTACTGGATCCAGAGCAACGCGGCAGGAAACAAGGTCAACATCACGCTGAGCAAGTTCGACGGCAGCGACAGATGGTACGTGACGAGCGGAACTTCGTCGACCGGCATGTTCTACGATCAGAGAGCCGGCCTCACGGCGGAAGCCAAATCCAAGCTGTATATCTGAGAACGTCAACGTCCGATCCGGACAGCGGATCGTTTAAGAAACGGAAACAGGGAAGGGGCGCTTCGTAAAGAAACGCCTCTTTCTTCGTTATTGACGCGGATGCCCTTCTGGCGTGATTATCCGCCCGCCGAAATCGGCAATATCTTCTTCGCTGTGGGTGATAATAACAAGTGTTCCGGGAGGCGACGCGAATTCCTCTTTTATAAAAGCGGCGGCAGCGGCGCGCGTCGCGCTGTCGAGTCCTTTGAGCGGCTCGTCGAGGATCGCGAGAAAGCTTCCGCCGCCGGATATCCCGACGCTTCTTCGCGTGTACAAAGCGGCTCTTGCGAGGGCCGTCCGCTGCTGCATTCCGCCGGACAGCTCCGCAGGCTTTTTGCGCTGATCATCCTTTCCGAGCCCGAGTCGCGCGAGCATTTCCGCGGCTTCGGCTGCGTTTGCCGCCCGGTCGCCGGGAGAGGCGAGAAATACGTTTTCGCAGGCGGTTTTCCACGGAAGCAGCCTCGGCTCCTGAAACATATACGTAACAGTCCCGGGAATACCGGAAATGCGTCCGGAGTCGGCTTCCTCGAGACCGCAGAGGATCCTTGCGAGAGTCGTCTTTCCGGAGCCGGACGGGCCGGTGAGGCAGAAAACGCCTTCGCCGAGCGAAAGCTCGAGATCGCGGAGGATCACGTTGCCGCCGTACGATTTTGAAAGGCCGGAGACGTTAATCATCGGCGCCGCCCTCCCTTCCCGACGTGAAACGCTTTACGGACGCGCGTATCAGGAGCTCCATGAGGACGCTCAGAATGACGACGAGCGTTGTCCAGGCGAACAGATCGACCGTCTCGAGATAGATTTTCGATTCGTACAGCCGCCTTCCGACGGAGATCCCGGGAAGGCACAGCACCTCAGCGGCTATGCCGGATTTCCAGGCGAGGGCGAGAGCGGTGAGCAGAGATGATACGTACTGGCCGGAAACGGAGGGGACGTACACGTGCCTGATCGTTTTACCCGGTCCGAAGCCGTACGCGGAAGCCATTTCAAGAAGGCGGCGATCCGTTTCGAGAAGCGCCGTGCGCAGGGAGTCCCATATGATGGGCGTAACGAGCAGAAAAACGATAAACGACGGGATATTGTTTGCCGGGATCCATACGAGAGCAAGTATGATAAACGACGCCACCGGGGTCGCTTTCACGATCCTTCCGAGAGGACGGGCGAGAACGAACGCGTGTCTGCTCCACGCGGTGAGGGCCGCGAGCCCGGTTCCCGCCAACGCTCCCGCGGCGTATCCGATCGTGATGCGGACGAGCGTAAGGCCTGTCGCCTTCCACAGATCGGCCGATCCTGCAAGACGGACGAGCCGCCCGAAAACGGCGAAAGGGGAGGGGAGCAGGAGCTCGCTTCCCGTCCGCAGCGCAAGAAGCGCCCACAGACCGAGCCAGAAGGCCGCCACTGCCGCCGCGGAGACGATCTTTCCCGCGACGGCGGCCGCGGCCGTTCTATGTTTCTTTTTTGTAAAAACCCGTTCCGCTTTTACGGCTCCGCGCTTTGTTTTCATTAATCCGTTATTTGTCAAGCCGTTCTTCCTCAAAGCGTTCGCCGGTTGCCGGGGCTCCGGCCGTCAGCGTGTGTAATAGAGTGTTTCATCGGGCATCGAACCTCCGACGGAGGCGGGATTGGCCGCGAACAGGACCGAATAGAATTCGTTGAGGATCGAAACCATTCCGCTGCCTTCAATGAATACTATATTGCAATTCGGTATCGCTTTTTCGGCTACGGGCGCGGCGGCAACGATCCCGGCGTCGGCTATCATCTGAGCGGCCTCGGGAATATTTCCGTTTACGAATTCGACTGACGCCTTATAGTCGTCAAGGAATCTGTCGAGCACCGCCTTGTGCTGCCCGATGACGTCATCTGACACGCTGATGCATCCCTGCACCGCCTCGCCGCTGCTGACCTTCTTCCATTCCTTCGTGAGATCGAGGGCGATGCGAAGATCGGCATTCTTGCTGAGAGCGTTCGTTACCATCGGCTCGGGGAGCATTCCGAGCGTCGCCTTTCCGCTGATGAGAAGTGTCGCAAGCTCGCTGTGTTCCGTTCTGTATTCGACTTCCACGCCTTCAAGGCCGTTTTTCTCGAGAATATAATTGAGAATATATTCGGGCGTCGAAGCCTGCCCCGTTGCCATGAGCTTCTTGCCGGCAAGGTTGGCGACGGAATTGACCGTGTTTCCCGCCTCGAGCACGTAGAGCACGCCGAGAGTGTTTACGGCGGCAACCTTATATTTGCCTTCCGTTTTGGCGTTGACAACGGCGGCGAGGTTCACAGGGAGAGCCGCGACGTCGAGAGAGCCGCTGAGCAGCGCCGCGCGTATCTCGTCGGGGGACGAATAAAGCGTGATATTATATCTTCCGGCCATGGAGCCGCCTTCCTTCGTGTCGTTCATAAGCTTCGCCATGCCCATTCCGGTAGGCCCGGCGAGTGTGCCGACTCTCAGCACGTAATCGTCCTGAGCCGCCGGCTCCGAAGTCTTTTCGCCCGTGCCGGAGCCGCCTGAGCAGCCGAAGCACGCGACGGCGGTAAGTATTACCGCAAGGGCGACCGAGAACAATCTGAGCATTCTTTTTCCGTTGTTTTTCATGGTTTATCATCCTTTCCTTGCGCTTCCTGCGCTCCTGACCGGGACGGCGCACGCGGCGAGTCCGACCCTGTCAATTATTATTATTCCTTCCCGTGTGTTTTTGATGAGCTTTTTTTCCTCGAGGCGCTCAAACGCTCTGTAGAGCGAAGCGCGTCCGAGATCGAGCGTCTTCGCAAGGGCGCTGCGGTTCAGCCTGATGAGATGGCCTCCGTCTCCCTCGCCGCACCCTGTCCGCGTTATTCCCGCCAGATATCCGGCGAGCCTCTTTTCCGAATCGTTCGCGGTGAAATCGATTATCCTCGCGTTCAGAAATCTGATACGCCCCGTGAGGCAATATACGTATTTTTCCGCAAAATCCGGATTTGTCCTGATGAAGTCCATAACGGTTTCGGCTGAAATAAACGTGACGGTCGTTTCCTTTTCCGCGCGGATCTCGGTGACGAAGCCCTTTTCGGCGGTGCTTTCGGGAAGGAACAGTCCCGCCATGCCGAACATGTCGCCCTCGACAAGCTGGTTTATGAGAACCGTCTGATCGCCGGTGCGCCAGACGGAGACCCTTCCCCCGAGAATGATCCCGAGGGCCTTCAGGTAGCCGTGATGCGAGAAAATGAGGTCGCCGACGGCGTATTCTTTCGTGTTTGTTTCCGCTTCCTCCCTGAGCCTGGCGAGCTGGTCGGGGTAAAGCACAGATATAAGTCCGGATTCGTTCAGTTCCATGTTTTTCCTTTCCGCCCCGCGGGCAATTCGTCGTTTTCCGGCGCTCCTGCCGCACAGTCCTTTGTATGACGCGACGCCGTCATTCGGCTTCACAAGCGGCAAAAGTGTCTCATTTGAGACATTTATATTATATGCGCCGTCGGTCGCGGTGTCAATACCCGTTTTGCCCTTTACCGGTTCCGTATAAACATCCCTATAAACCTCTCTATAAACCGTCAGAGCTTCAGACACATTTCCGGAGTTCCGGCGGCGACCTGCCCCCGGCCGGCGGGATGCCGGAGGAGACGCATAACGCGGATCCGGAAGGAGCGCGATACGAGACCGCGGTCCGGAACGGAATGAGATGACCGGTTTAACTGCCGCGGATGCCGATGCTGATGCTGATAAGAATGCTGATATTGATACTGATACTGATAAGTATGCTGATTTTAATACGGACACGGCCGCCGCTGCCGCATCATCTTTTTTCGGAACATATTTCGGCAGCGAACGCGAGTCCCGTTTCAAGCGCGCGGCGCGCCGGCTCTTCCGGGATCGGATCAGGACCGTCGTCTGCGGACGTGAAATAATGCGAGGATAAAAGAGAATACAAAAATCCGGCGAGAAGGTTGTCGCCCGCGCCAACGGAGGAATAGCATTTTTCCACCGGCACGGCGGGGAGGCGCAGCCGGCAGTCGCCGCGTGAAGCGAAAAAAACTCCTTCGCCGCCGAGGCTGATAAGCACGTTCGCCGAAAGCTTCAGCAGCGCTTCGGCCGCGGCGGAAAGATCGAGGCTCCCGGCTTCGGATGCCGTTTTTCCGAGCAGCGTCCGCGCTTCGGCGAGATTCGGCTTGATGAGCCACGGTCCGCATATCGCGAGCTCATCCGGTCCGAAAGACGCGGTGTCGCAGACTATGCGCACTCCCGCTTTTTTCAATCGCGCCGCGAGTGACGCTGCGAAGGCGGGGTCGGCTCCGTCGGGGGAACGGCCCGAGATGCAAACGATATCGCCAGGTGCGGCCGTTTTCTCCAGCATTCCGAATATTCCGCTGACAGCGTCGTTCCCGGCCCTGAATCCGTCGTAGCATATGCGCGTCTCGGATCCGCCGGAGCCGCAGTTCAGGGAAATATATTCACGCACCGGACCGGGAACGGAAACGTATCTGAACGCGCTTAATTCCCGCTCGAGAAGAGAAACGTAACGGTCGCCGTCTTCCTCGCCGAGTAAGAAATAGGCGGGAGCGACGAAGCCCCGCCTGTAAAGTGCTTTTGAAACGTTGACGCCCTTCCCGCCGGCAGTTATGATCCGGCGTCCGGTATGATTCTCGCGTCCGGCTTCCAGTGTGACCAGCGGAAAATGAACGTCGACCACCGGATTGAGCGTGAGTGTGAAAACCGCAGGCATCGTTTAATCCGGATTGCGGCCGTCAGAGGGACCGTCCCCGACGGACCGGGGGTCTTCCGCAGCCGGCGCATCGTTGCCTTCCGCCGTCTGGCCGTCGCTCGCGTCCGCCTTTCCGGCGTCCTCGCTCCGCGTTCCTTCCGCCGCGGCATTTTTCGCTTCGCTTTCCTTTTTCTTTTTGCGAGCCTCCGCGCGTTCCTTTTCTATTCTCGTCTGCTCGTCGATGGCGGCGGCGGTCTCAGGCTCGTACGTACGCATGAATTCCATGAATTCGTCGCCGGTGAGCGTCTCTTTCGAGAACAAAGTCTCCGCCAGCTTGTCCAGAGTATCCTTGTGCTCCTGCAGAAGCTCCCTGGCTTTCTTGTAGCAGCGGTTCGTGAGCAATATGATCTCGGTGTCCATCCTGTCCGCGGTCGCCTCGCCGGCATTGACCGAAGAAGTCCCCGGAAGGTACAGGCTTTCCTGCTTTTCCCACGCCATAAATCCGAAGCCGTCCATCATGCTGTATTTTGTCAGCATCGAGCGGGCGAGCTCGGTGGCTCTGGCGATGTCGTTGGACGCTCCCGTGGTGATGAAGCCGAACTGGATCTCTTCAGCCGCCCGCCCGGCCGCCAGCGTGGTGATCTCGTTCAGAATATCCTCCTTCGTAAACAGCACCTTCTGTTTTTTCGCCACCTGCATCACGTAGCCGAGCGTTCCCGACGTGCGCGGGATTATCGTGATCTTGTGCACCGGTTCGGTGCGGGCGAGCAGAGCGGTGACGAGCGCGTGTCCCGTTTCGTGATAGGCGACGATCTTCTTTTCGTCGTCAGACATCACTCTGTTTTTCTTTTCCTCTCCGGCGAGAATGATCTCGACCGCCTCTTCGAGTTCCTTCTGGCTGACCTTCTTCTTTCTCGCACGCACGGCGTGGAGCGCGGCTTCGTTGATGATATTCGCCATATCCGCGCCGGACGCTCCGGCCGTTGCCCTCGCGATGACTTCGAGGTCAACGTTGTTTTCCATCTTTACGTCCTTCGAGTGGACTTTGAGTATCGCGACGCGCCCCTCCTGGTCGGGGAGGTCAACGATGATGCGCCTGTCGAATCTTCCGGGTCTGAGCAGCGCCTTGTCGAGCACTTCCGGTCTGTTCGTGGCGGCAAGTATCACGACGCCCTTCGACGAATCGAATCCGTCCATTTCGGAGAGCAGCTGATTGAGGGTCTGCTCGCGTTCGTCGTTGCTGCCGAGACCGTTGTCCCTGCTTTTTCCGATCGCGTCGATCTCGTCGATGAAAACGATGCACGGAGCGTTGTCGACGGCCTGC
Organism: uncultured Ruminococcus sp.; assembly: GCA_902796205.1. Classification (GTDB taxonomy): domain Bacteria; phylum Bacillota; class Clostridia; order UBA1212; family UBA1255; genus UBA1255. The sequence continues at coordinate 12,258 of CADBOE010000158.1, forward strand.
CTGAACAGATCGCGCACACGCGACGCGCCGACGCCGACGAACATTTCGACGAATTCGGAGCCGGAAAGGGAGAAGAACGGCACGCCCGCCTCGCCGGCGACGGCCTTTGCCATCAGCGTTTTTCCGGTTCCGGGAGGGCCGACGAGCAGCGCTCCCTTAGGCAGCTTCGCGCCGATCTCCGTGTATTTGTCGGGGTGATTCAGAAAGTCGATGATCTCGACGAGCGATTCTTTCGCCTCGTCCTGTCCGGCGACGTCCGCGAAGGTCTTTCCGGTCCGTTTTTCGGCATATATTTTGCTCGTGTTTTTCCCGAAGGACATAACTCCGCCGCTGCCGCTCATCCTCTTCGATATGATGCGCATTGATATGAAAAGTATGGCGCAGCCGATCAGTATGGGCAGTCCGTAATAGAGCAGATAGTCGAGTATGGTCGCCTGCTGGGCGATGGGGGAGAGGTAATCCACGCCCGACGCGGCGAGCTTCGAGGAAAGCTCCTCGTCCGGAACGGCGAGTATGCCGGTAAAGTAATACGTTCGCGTTTTTTCGAAGTCGACGGGCTTTATCGTGATCTTGTTCGCGGATTTGTCGAGCTCTACCTTTTCGACCTTTCCTTCGTCGAGCATTTTTATGAACTCGTTATAGTTGATCTGCTTTGTCGTCGGGGCCGTGAAACGCGGAACGATCATCGTCGTCACAAGGAGTATGGCCGCGATCAATATGAGATAATATACGAAAACCGGTATTTTTTTCTTTTCGGGTCTGTTGTTCATCTGTTTATCCTGCGCTTTCCGTGGCTGAGGACGGCCCGGCCTTTTTCCTGCCGGCCTGACGTATGCACAAACCGCCACGTTTTCTATTATACACGAAAACGGCAAAAAATAAATGTTTTATTTCTGTCAGGTTTCTGCTTTATTTCTGTTTTATTCAGGACGTAATCGCGCGCGGATAAGCGTTTTCCGGAACGGGTTCGGCGCGCCGCGGAATAATGACGCCGGAGAATGCCGGGGAGAATGCCGGGGGAGCAAAGCAAACTAAAAAGATGCGTAAAAAAGCAGCCCCGGCTGAGGGGGCTGCTCGTGTGCGGGCGGTTTATCCGGAAACCGCGCCGGTCATTGTTCAGTCTCTCGATTCCTCGACGGTAACCTTGACGGTGAACGACTGGCCGCCGCCTATCGTTACTTTTACGTTCGTCGTGCCGACTGATTTCGGATTGATTATGCCGGTCTTGTTCACGGTGCAGACGTCGGTGTTCTCGACCTCGAACGTCATCAGATATTTTTCGATTCCGGAGTCGACCATCGCCGGATGATCCGGATGTGACTTCGTCTTGTCGTTGTAAGCCTCGCCCCAAGTCTCGTCGGTAAATATGACGAAGCCGCGGATCTGGACCTTGTGCTTTCTTCCTCCGTCCTTGAGATATACGGTAATGTCGTCGTTTACTGGTCTGAAAGTGGCTACGTCGGGATTATTCGCTCCGATCGTGAAATCGTCGGGGCGCACGTAGAATTTGAACGTTTGCGAAAGGCCTTCATAATGGATAGTGACTTCCGTTTTTCCGACCGCTTTCAGCGTGGCGGTGAGACCGTCGATGGAGATCACGTTGGTATCATATCCGTCAAAAGTGACCTTCGAGGGGTCGGTGATCTCATGACGTCCGAGATTCGTGTCATACCAGTACGCGGGAATCTTGTAAGTTCCGTCGCCCAGGCGGACCTGCACGATCTGAGGGAGTACTCCGACGTTGATCGGCCAGAATTCGTCGGGAGCCTTCCAGAAGTAATCTTTGAGCAGCGTTCCTCTTCCTTTGCTGTCGGAGCTCTTCACGTCGCCCTCGTAGTAAGAGAGCTCGACGCCCTGGAATCGCGTGGCCCATTTTCCCCAGTTGTCCTGTCTTCCGTCGCTGTAGCCGTAGCCGATGAAGAGCTTGTCGCTCAATTTGACGTGTCCGTCCGGACGCTTGGAAATGCCCATATTGTGACAGAACTGGGCGACGCCGGTGCGGATGATGTCAGCTTTTGTGAATTTTATGCCGTCGTCCGATTCAAACAACGCGATGCCGGCGTTGGCGCTGAATCTGTTGAACGTCGAGAATGCGACGAATTTTCCTATATCCTCTATATATACGACGTCGCAGGAGTCCTGGGATGAGTCCTTCGTATAGGCGAAACCGCGGTAGGTCATGTGCGCGGGCCAGTCCTCCGTTGCGGGAGCGGTCGATACTTTCGTGAAATTTCCGTCCGGGCACGTCCAGGTGTAATAGCAGTAAAGGGTGCCGTCGACGACGACGAAGCTGATTTCTCCCGCGCCCCACGCGGTGGCGGCCTCGTCGAAGTAAACGATGGGCTGCGGATCTCCGCCCCAGCCGGTGCCGTTCCATTTTTCATACGGGCCTTCGGGGTTGCGCGAGCGGCCGACGAAAATATTATTGTTTATACCGCCGCCGGTGCTGACGATCGTCGACGTGTATCCGAGATAGTAGTACCCGCCGAAGTAGATAACGCCCGGATCGCATACGGAATAATGATCCATGGAATCCGGAGTCGGTCTCATGCAGACAATTTCCTTGCTCCACGTTTTTCCGCCGTCGTCAGAATGCTTGTACGTGAACCAGTCCCATTCGCCGGAGGTTCCCGGAGTGGCGAACCACGCGTCTGCCGATCCGTCGGGGTAGTACATGATCGAGGGACCGTAGCGGTATCCCCATTTTCCTTCGAGGGGAGCGAAAACGTCGTATCCCTCGTCCGTCGTTTTCATCGTCACGTGCTGATCGTGCTTCGGCTCGACTTTTTCGAGGCCGTCGGTGAACAGTCTGGGGTCAACCGTGGGCTCGGGCTCGGCCGTGGGTTCTTCCGTCTGTCCCGGTTTGTCTGAAGTCATGGTATTTCCTCCGTTTCCGCCGGTGCATCCGGCCGCCAGCAGCAGGATGGCAATGACTGCGGCCGAAGCTAAAACAAGGATCATATTTTTTCTTCTAAGCTTCATCTGCGGTTCTCCTTATAGTAAATATGTCGCGGGAATTATAGCACGGCGGAGTGCTTTCTGCAATAGCGTGGCGCTATAGCGCTATAGCGCGACGGGACGCGGGGATCAAAACGGCGCTGTGCGTTCCGGGGCGAAAGAAGCAAGTCGGAGCGAAAACGCGGACGCACACGGCGGGCGGAAACGGAGCAGTCACCGGTCGGTAACGCGGGCGGCGGGGGCGCACACAATATGTAGCGCTCCTCATCTATATATTGTATAAAAATGAGCCGGAAACGGGCGCCGGCGGGGGCTGCAAAATCGCGAAAAATTTTTTCGAAAATTTTAAAAAAAGTGCTTGACACGGGAAAGACGCAAGAGTATAATGGCAAAGCTGTCGCTCAAGAGAGCGCCCGGAAAAGGGCCCCCGGACAGCGGATGAACCTTGAAAAAAGAACAG